>JALZJW010000239.1 GCA_030859565.1 Pseudomonadota bacterium | reverse complement strand
TCGCTAATCGTCCGTCGTTCATGATGGTACTCATCCTCCCATCATGAACAGTCGCCGACCTACTTCAGACTCATCTTGTGTTAGAAATAAGCCCTCCCTTCAGACTCATCTTGCATTGGAATAGGCTGCGGTCAAGCTGCCCGGTGATCGACTGTGCGATAGGGTTGGATAAGAGCGTCAGTGGGGATCTCCAGTCCCACAGTGAGGCGGCGGATCATGCGCAAGGTCAGCGGGCGGCGCCTTGCCATCACCTCGGAGACCCGCGCCCGGCTGCCGATGAACGGCTCTAGATCTTTCCGGGTGAGCCCGCGGCTTTCCATGCAGTGCTCGATGGCCGCGATCGGATCGGGCGGCGGGATAGGATAGTGCTCCCGCTCGAACGCTTCGACGAGGATGCAGAGGAGCTCCAAGCGGTCGCTCTCGGGCGTATCGGGCTTGGCCTCCCACAACTGCTCGATCGCGCGCAGCGCTCGCTTGTAGCGAGCGTAGCGTGCGCTGTGCGCACGAGATAACTACAATCACCGCGTGGCCACATTTCGTCGTGCTGTCACGCCTGGGGCGACGTACTTCTTTACTGTCAATACCTATCGACGTCAGGTGCGATTGACCGATCCACCCGTGTACTCTGCGCTGCGCGAGGCACTACGGGCGGTAAAAGGTGCCCATCCGTTTACCATCGATGCCTTTGTCTTGTTGCCTGACCATCTGCACTGCCTCTGGACGTTACCCGAAGGCGATGCGGACTATGCATTGCGCTGGAACTTGGTGAAACGGAGGGTAAGCCAACAGGTCAGGCACTTGATTACGACCGATCTGACCTCATCACGCCGCAAGCGACGGGAATTGGGGTTATGGCAACGCCGCTTCTGGGAACACCAGATACGCGACGACCTTGACTTTACTAAACACGCGGATTACGTCCATTGGAACCCGGTTAAACACGGTTACGTTATCCGGGTGGCCGACTGGCCGTATTTGAGCTTTCATCGTTATGTGACGCGAGGTCTCTACCCTTTAACATGGGCCCGCCATGCGGAAGACGATGCGGGGCGGTATGGTGAGGCGCTCTAATCGTACGCATAGCGCACGCTACACTTGCTTCGGGAATCTTGGCCGACTCGAAGACGTAAACCTGGATTTGGTCATAGGGATATGGGTCGTAGTCGATTTTTTAGAAAAATGTCAGATGGAACGCAGCGCACGGGTCATTTGCGGCCCGCATGGTGCTCACGCGGCTCCCGGCTACGAAAAGAGCGTGTCCTGGTAAGGCACAACCTTATGCGGAATCTGCCGACCGGATGAATTGCGCGGGTGCGACGACGGAGATGCCGCGGAACGGGTGCAGGTCAAGCAAATCGGAGTCGCCCGTGATGATGCATGTGGCTCGGCCGGCTACCGCGAGTTCCAGAAATTTATTGTCTTTAGCATCACGACTGGCCAGGATTGCAGGTTGCGTGTTCACGTGCACGGTGTCCTGGATGAACCGGTCCAGAAAGACCATGCGTTCGTAGCGGGCCAGATAGCGATCGAATTTCGCGCGCTCCAGTACCCGCGCCAGTTCTGACAGGGTGCTTTCAGACCGGAGTAAGACCCCCGTCTTTAGCGCCTTGGTCACCGCTTGACCGGGAATCGATTCGAAAAACAGCAAGGAGCTGATGAGGACATTCGTGTCGATGACAAAACGCTTAGACGTCGCCATCGAGCATATCGGTCAGGATCTCCGGCGTGAGCCCTCGTGACTGGGCACGTTTGCTCAATATCTCCGCCAATTCTGGGAGTGAGGTAGCACTTGCGAGGTCCTCATCCTCGACCTGCACAGTCACGTGGTAGGTGCTGGCGGGATCAAGCTCTAGTGCCTCGGTGAGGCGCTTCATTACGTCCTCGCCTTTGATGTGTTCCAGTATGATGCTCGCCATCTTCAATGCGTTTAAGGGTCATGACACTGATTTCATTATAGCAGTGATAAAGGTAAGCGGGAGACTGGCGGAGATGAGAAGGCCGAGACAAGGCGCAGAAGTAGTCGGGCATTCGACGGGGCGCGGATGCGCATCAGGATGCGCCTGCGCGGCAAGGGTGAATGCTAAGCCGGCCCTGCCCAGTCTTCAATTTCCCAGTCGGCCACGCTACAGTTCTCGAAGCTGACCGTCTGGTGCTCGGAAAAGTGCCGCTTGAGCGTGCGCTCTATGCTTCTGTCGTACTCGGGGCGCACCGCGTGGGTCATCCCCGTGCGTTTCCTTAACCACTTTGCCATTGCGCGCCACCAGCTCGCCATCCTTAAACACCAGCTCCGACATTAGGGGATACCAACACTACGCTTTTTTGAAGACATAAGACCACAATTAAAGGCAGCTTTGCCTAACAAATGCTTCGAGAGAGGGGACATTACACGTCCGGCGGTCACACCTAACGCGTCGTTTTACCCTGTTCCAGCGGCGCGTCCTTAGACAAAACGCTACGATCTGTCGAATCGCGGCGGCACGACCTGAAAACAAATCCAGTGCAACCGAATTAGAAATAGTGTTGCATCGGTTTTTTCTGTCTACCGCCATTCCGGATCCTTCCAGAATGCCTATTCATAAAGTAACTTATATGTTACTATGATACATGATCGAGGTACGGGAATATATCGATCCGGCAGGCCGCAGCCTCTTTGAGAAATGGTTTGTCGGTCTCGATGCCCGTGCCGCTGCCAAAGTAACGGTTGCGCTTGCGCGTATTGAGCACGGTATCCGCTCGAATGTGAAAGGCGTGGGCGGCGGGGTTTTGGAACTCAAGATCGACTACGGGCCGGGGTACCGCATCTATTTTGGCAAGGACGGCGAGCGGCTGGTGATCTTGCTTGGGGGCGGCACGAAGAAGCGGCAGAGCGCGGATATTGAGGCTGCCCGACGTCTCTGGCAGGAATACAAGGCCCGCAAAAAGGTGGAGCGTTAGTTATGGCCCTGACACGGGATTTCAAAGAGACCATCAAGGCGCGGGCAGAGACCGACGCGGCTTTCCGCAGTGCGCTTTTGACCGAAGCCCTTGAATGCTTTCTATCCGGCGATGCGGAGACCGGCAAGGCGGTTTTGCGTGATTACATCAACGCCACCATCGGCTTTGAGGCATTGGGAGAAGAGACCGGCAGACCGCCGAAAAGCCTGATGCGGATGCTGGGTCCCCGTGGCAACCCGCAAGCGCGGAACCTCTTTGATGTGATCGCCCATTTGCAAAAGCGTGAAGGCGTTCGTGTCGAGGTCCGTCTGGCCCGGTAGCCAGGGCGCTAAGGTAGTTCGGGTTCGAAGCGCTCCCGGCTTACAAAAACTATCGGGCTGCGCGACTTCTCGCCGTGCCCCTTCGCCGAACACGACGTCCATCGGCGCGTAAAACACCTTGCCGAAGGGCTCACCCGGCCCGATCAACGTTGAGATTGTCGATTACCATTGAGGTGCAACATGGGACGCAGTGCCATACATCCTGGCGAACATCTCGCCGAACCGCTTGAAGAGCTACAGATGAGCGCGGCGGAGTCACCCTACCACCTGCAGAGCAGGTGGCTTGAGGTAAGCCCCTAAAGGGGCTATTGGTTAAACAGATCTTCTTGGCGATCGAGATCGTCCTGATTCTTTACGTAAGCACGGATCATCTGTTCGTCCAATCCCACCGTACTGACGCAGTATCC
>JALZJW010000238.1 GCA_030859565.1 Pseudomonadota bacterium | reverse complement strand
TCCCGTGAACCGAGCAACACTTCTCATCAGAGCACTCACCGGTGGATCAGTGGGATTCGTTGTAGCAGTACTTGTGGCGGCGCTCCTCGAAGCATTTAGAAGACACCGCGCCGCACCGGACAACGCCTTCGATCTTCTCACTCCTCTCGCCGCGATTTTCACACCGCAAGCCGTGAACGAGTGGCTCATGCTTGCCGGCATCGCAATCTTCGGCCTGCTTATCGGCCTGACCGCCGCCGCTACCGCGGCCGCGCGATCCCCGAAAGATTAAGCTGCCTTCGCTTTGGTGCTTGCTGTTTTGCAACCGATATAGATCTAATCAAGTAGATTGCAGTAAGTTCCAACTAACAAATATAAACGAAATCAAATACTTTAAATATGTTACCTATGAGAGAGAATTAGTATACATTGTCGCTGCGGGGGGCCCAGGCTTTGGCGCGCGAGATCGAACGTAAATTCTTGGTTAAAAACGACGCTTGGCGGCAGCACGCCGCCGAATCCGCACGCATGCGTCAAGGTTACTTGAACAAGAACGGACCTGGTTCGATACGCGTGCGCGTCGCGGGGGACCAGGCCGCCCTGAACATAAAAAGCGCGACACTGGGTGTGTCGCGCACGGAATTCGAGTATGCGATCCCCTTGAGCGACGCGGAACACATCTTAGAATTCCTGTGCCTCAAACCGCTGATCGAAAAGACACGTTATAAAATCGAGTATGCCGGTCACCTGTGGGAAATCGATGTCTTCGAGGGAGACAACGCGGGCCTCGTGATCGCGGAAATCGAGTTGGAAGCTGCCGAAGAACCGTTCGATCTGCCCGATTGGGCCGGCGCCGAGGTCTCCCACGACCCGCGCTATTATAACGTGTGCTTAGTGTCCCGCCCTTACAAGAACTGGTAGCTTGACGATTGGCGCGCGGGCTCCCGTGTTCCGCCCGCAGGCGGGGCTCAGGAGACGGCTTCGACGGCGGATGAAATGCCTTTAGCCGAGCGGCCGACGCAAACATAGTTGAATCCTATGGCCTTCATCCGCTCGGGCTCATAAACATTGCGCAGATCGCAAAACACCCTTCCTTTCATGCGCGCCAAAACATCGTCGAGATCCAGCCCACGGTAGGCGTTCCATTCCGTCAGCAGCACGACGGCGTCGGCCTGCTCAAAGGTCTCATACACGCTGCCGTAGTAGGTAATGGAATCGGGCAAATGTTTTTTCGCCTCCGCCGTGCCATGCGGATCGTGCGCGCGTACCATGGCCCCTTTCTCGATGAGCGCGGGTAAAATGGATAAGGCGGGAGCATCTCGCATGTCGTCCGTCTCCGGCTTAAAGGTCAGCCCGAGAACTGCGATGGTCTTGCCCGCCTCGCTGCCGCCCAGCGCATCGCGGATCTTCTTAATCATGCGCGCCTTCTGCGCGGCGTTGACCTCGATGACCGCCTCCACAATGCGGCTCGATACGCCTTGCTCTTGGGCGATCCTGACCAAGGCTTGCGTATCCTTTGGGAAACAAGAACCGCCATAACCTGGGCCGGGGTGCAAAAATTTGCGCCCGATCCGATTATCGAGCCCCATTCCCTTGGCCACGGCATGGACATCGGCGCCGACGGCTTCGCATAGCATCGACATTTCATTGATAAAGCTGATCTTGGTCGCGAGAAAGGCGTTGGAGGCGTATTTAATCAGCTCGGCGCTTTCTAAATCGGTCTTAACGATCGGGGTTTCGATCAAGTTCAACGGACGATAAAGCTCGCGCAGCAACGCTTCCCCGCGCGCGCTCTCCACGCCGATGACAATACGGTCGGGACGCATGAAATCCGAGATTGCCGCGCCCTCTCTTAAAAATTCCGGGTTTGACGCAACATCGAAATCAGCCGCCGGATTCTCTTCTCGAATAATACGCGCGACATTGCGCGCCGTGCCGACCGGGACCGTGGATTTATCCACGACTACCGTGTATCCCTTCAAATACCGCGCGATCGTTCTTGCTGCCTCGTAGACGTAGCTTAAATCCGCGAAGCCATCCCCATGCCGGGATGGTGTCCCCACTGCTATAAATACCAGATCGGCAATGCCAATCGGATCCACGAACTTTGCCGTAAACCGCAGCCGCTGCTGTGCGGCATTTTTATCCACGAGCTCTTTGAGACCAGGTTCATAAATGGGGATTTCGCCCCGCTGCAAACGCGAGATCTTATCCTCATCGACATCGATACAGGTGACGTTCGCCCCAAATTCCGCCAGACACGCTCCTGACACCAAGCCCACGTAACCGCTGCCGACCATAACCACATTCATCCTGATGATCTCCTTATAGGCGCCACAAGGTAATGCTTTCCGGGCATTCACTCCTCGGCAGGACGGCTTTCACGTCGATGACCACGCCCGCGCCGTCTCTCAGCAACGGGATAATCCGCTGCCACCCTTGCGCAAGATATTCGCGATGCGGTACGGCAAGCACGACCGCCTCCGCGGGTTGGAGCCGCGCTTCGCTCAGCAATTCGATACCATATTCCTTTTTTGCCTCTTCAGGGTCGGCTAAGGGATCGTGCACTTGTACCTTGACTGAATAATCCATCAGCTCCTTGGCGATATCGATCACGCGGGTATTGCGTAGATCGGGCACGTTCTCTTTGAATGACAAACCCAGGATCGTGACCGTGCTTCCCTTCACACTGTGTCCGCGGTGAATGAGTTGCTTTATGATCTGGTTGGCGACATAATCACCCATGTCATCGTTGATTTTGCGTCCGGCCAAGATGACCTGAGGAATGTAGCCCAGCACTTGGGCTTGATGGGTGAGATAATACGGATCGACGCCGATACAGTGCCCGCCGACGAGGCCCGGGTCAAAGCGTAAAAAGTTCCATTTGCTGCCCGCGGCGGCCAGGACATCGCGCGTGTCAATTTCCATTTTGTTGAAGATAAGCGCCAGCTCGTTCATGAGCGAGATATTCAGATCGCGTTGTGTATTTTCTATCACCTTCGCGGCTTCCGCGACTTTAATCGATGGCGCTCGATGCACACCGGCCACCACCACCGAGCTATAGACTTCGGCTACGATATTCAATGTTTTCGCATCCTGCCCCGAGACGATTTTGGTTATCGACTTGAATGTGTGTTCCTTATCCCCGGGGTTAATTCGCTCCGGCGAGTAACCCACGAAAAAATCAACCCCGCTTTTTAGCTTGGACTCTCGTTCGAGGACGGGGACACACTCTTCTTCCGTCGCACCGGGGTAAACGGTGGATTCGTAGACCACGATGTCGCCGCGCTTCAACTGTGATCCGATGATCTCCGATGCGCCGATCAAGGCGCCTAAATCAGGCCGTTTCGCCCGATCGATTGGCGTGGGCACGGCGATGATATGAAAATCGGCAGTGTTTAGATCACCAGGATCCGAGGTATACAGGACGTCCGCTTCCGCCAGATCAGGCGGCTCGACCTCATGCGTCCTGTCGGTTTGTTGTTTAAGCTCGGCAATGCGCACTCGATTGATATCGAAGCCCACCACGCGTTGCCGCTTGCCGAATTCCACGGCGACAGGCAAGCCGACGTACCCCAATCCGATAACGGAAATTTTTCTACCGTGTTTCATGGTTTCTAGAATAGCCTTTATACCAGCTTACAAACTTTGCGATCCCCACATCGATCGGCGTCGACGGCCGGTACCCAACATCCCGCTCGAGCTCGGTAATATCCGC
>JALZJW010000237.1 GCA_030859565.1 Pseudomonadota bacterium | reverse complement strand
GTCTCCCCCAGCCACAGCAACGCGATGGGCGCGATGTAGAGCGGCGCGCTGAAGTTGAGCAGCACGGCCTCACCGAGATTCAAGTGCGCGAGCGCATAGAAGAAGCAATACATCGCGGCGAGCCCGGCGAGCGACCGCAGCAAGTGCTGCGGGAATTGCGCCGTTGCGAGACTCGATACGCCGCCGTAGGCGCGGATCCAAGGCAGCAGCGCCACCAAGCCGAAGCCATTGCGCAAAAACACCACCATCTCGTTCGGAAGCTCGCCGGAGGCGATGCGGACCGCCGTGCTCATGAGCGCCATCATCAGCGAGGCGCCAACGGCACAAAGGGCGCCGCGGGTTATAGTGTGAATAACCATCCCAGTTCTGTTTCTCGATAAAAACGCGCGTTCATTCTAACTTAGTATTTTAGGCACAGGCACCGGCACCCAATACTCGGCGCGCAAGGACGACCTAGACCGTTTTAACAGGTTACCGCTCGGAACACGGACTACAGGAAAATCCCAAGTTACCAAATCACGCCGGTTCTGGTAGCATCGTGCTTCATGCATGCTCAACGTAGGTCCTTCGGCCTTCCTCGCCAGCCTGTCCTATGACCCGTTTTATCTTCGTCACCGGAGGTGTGGTGTCGTCGCTCGGCAAGGGGATCGCATCAGCCTCGCTAGGGGCGCTTCTCGAAGCGCGCGGGCTCAAGGTGACGCTCATCAAGCTCGACCCCTACATCAACGTCGATCCCGGCACCATGAGCCCGTTTCAGCATGGCGAGGTGTACGTGACCGAAGACGGCACGGAAACCGACCTCGATCTCGGGCATTACGAGCGCTTCGTGCGCACGCGCATGGGCAAGCGCAACAACTACACCACCGGCCGCATCTACTGGAACGTCATTCGCAAGGAACGCCGCGGCGATTATCTCGGGGGCACCGTTCAGGTCATCCCGCATATTACCGACGAGATCAAGGACTGTATCCGCAGTGCCGCCGGGGGCGCGGACATCGCCATGGTGGAAATCGGAGGCACGGTCGGCGACATCGAGTCCCTTCCCTTCCTCGAGGCCATCCGCCAATTTCGCATCGAGCTCGGGCCGAAGCAGACCTTATACATTCATCTGACCTTGGTTCCCTACATCGCCTCGGCGGGCGAGATCAAGACCAAGCCGACACAGCATTCCGTCAAGGAATTGCGCTCTATCGGTATCCAACCCGATATTCTGCTCTGCCGCGTGGACCGGCCGCTCCCGCCCGCCGAACGCAAGAAGATCGCGCTCTTTACCAACGTCGAGGAGCGCGCCGTTATCTCGGCGATCGATGTGGACAACATTTACAGGATCCCCCTCATCTTTCATGAGCAGGGCCTCGATGCCATCGTCGTCGAGCGGCTGGCGCTCGAGGTCCCGAACGCCGATCTGCGCCAGTGGGAGGGCGTCGTCGATGCGATAGAACATCCGCTCGCCGAGGTCAACGTAGCAATGGTCGGGAAGTACGTCGAGCTGACCGAATCCTATAAATCCCTCTCCGAGGCCTTGACCCACGGCGGGCTCCACAACCGCGCGCGCGTCGCCATCCACTATTTCGACTCCGAGCAGATCGAACGGCAGGGCACCGTGTGTTTGGAGGGCATGGATGCCGTGCTCGTCCCCGGAGGATTCGGCCGGCGCGGAATCGAAGGGAAGATCGAAGCGGTGCGCTTCGCGCGCGAGCGCCGCGTACCCTACCTCGGCATTTGCCTAGGGATGCAAGTCGCCGTGATCGAGTTCGCGCGCCATGTCGCCGGGCTCACGGGCGCCCATAGCACCGAATTTTACCGCGAGACACCGCATCCGGTCATCGCACTCATTACGGAATGGACCACGGCCGATGGCTCCGTCGAACACCGCGATGAATCCTCCGATCTCGGCGGCAGCATGCGCTTGGGCGGTCAAGAATGCCGCTTGACCCCGGACAGCCTCGTGCAGTCGATCTATGGCAAGGACGTAATCCTCGAACGGCATCGCCACCGTTACGAATTCAACAATCAATACGCGGAGATCTTGGTCCGCGCCGGTTTGAACATTGCCGGCCGCTCGATGGATGGCCAGCTAGTTGAGATCATCGAGCTGCGCGAGCACCCGTGGTTCATCGGCTGCCAGTTCCACCCCGAATTCACTTCGACGCCGCGCGATGGGCACCCGCTCTTCACGAGCTATATTCAGGCCGCCCTCGCCTATCGCATCGGCCAGCACCCCAAGCTCCGTGATGCGGTTATGTAATTTCGAGGCGGGACCCGATCGGCCGTTCTTCCTAATCGCCGGTCCCTGCGTCATCGAAAGCGAGGAGCTGGCGTTGCAGACCGCCGCCACCCTAAAGGAGATGACCGCACGGCTCGGGATCCCGTTCATCTATAAATCGTCCTTCGACAAGGCCAACCGGACTTCGCACCAAAGCTTTCGCGGTCTCGGGGTCGAACGCGGCCTTGCCATTCTTGCTAAGGTAAAACGCGAGATCGGCGTACCGGTTTTAACCGATGTCCACGAAGACTCGCCGCTCGCCGAGGTCGCGGAGGTCGTGGATGTCCTGCAGACGCCCGCGTTTCTCTGCCGACAAACCAACTTCATTCAAAATGTGGCCCGCCAAGGCCGGCCTGTCAACATCAAGAAGGCGCAGTTCCTGGCGCCTTGGGACATGCAGGCCGTGGTCGACAAGGCCAAAGCCATGGGTAACGAGTACATCATGGTGTGCGAGCGCGGGACCGCGTTTGGTTACAATTACCTGGTCTCGGACATGCGAGCACTGGCGGTCCTGGGCCAAACGGGATGCCCCGTGGTCTTCGACGCCACCCATTCGGTGCAGATGCCGGGCGGCCTTGGGACACGCTCGGGGGGCCAACGCGAATTCGTACCGCTGCTGGCGCGAGCGGCGATCGCGGCCGGGATCGCGGGCCTCTTCATGGAAACCCATCCGAGACCGGACGAGGCCTTGAGCGACGGACCCAATAGTTGGCCGCTGGCGGCGCTTCCCGATCTGCTTGAGGGACTGAAAGCGTTGGACGACGTAGCAAAATGCTGTTTTAAGAATAGAGAACCCTGAATGTCAGCGATCAAAGACATTCGCGGCCGGGAGATCCTGGATTCACGAGGAAACCCCACCGTGCAGGTCGACGTCATCACGGCATCAGGGGCGAGCGGCACCGCCGCCGTGCCGTCGGGCGCCTCGACCGGAGAGCGGGAGGCGATCGAGCTGCGCGACGGCGATCCCAAGCGCTATCGGGGTAAGGGCGTGACGCGCGCCGTCGCGCACGTCAATGGGGAGTTGCGCCAAGCGCTCCTCGGCCGGCAAGTTTCCGCGCAAACCGAGATCGACAAGATCATGTGTGATCTCGACGGCACGCCCACCAAGGCGCGCCTGGGCGCTAACGCCATTCTCGGCATCTCGATGGCCGCGGCGCGCGCGGCCGCCCTTGATGCCGGCGTGCCTCTCTTTCGCTACCTCGGCGGCCAGGGGCCGCCGACGATGCCGGTGCCGATGATGAACATCATCAACGGCGGCGCGCATGCCGACAACAACGTGGATTTCCAGGAGTTCATGATCCTGCCGATCGGGGCGCCGAGCTTGCGCGAAGCCGTCCGCTACGGGGCCGAGATTTTCCATGCCCTAAAAGAGGTGCTGCATGCTGGAGGTTTGAACACCGCCGTCGGGGATGAAGGCGGGTTCGCCCCCAACC
>JALZJW010000236.1 GCA_030859565.1 Pseudomonadota bacterium | reverse complement strand
GCTCTACGTTAGGCGTCGCTGCCTTTTCCAAATCCCATGCGTCTTGTTACGATATTCCTCGCTGGTTGCTCGATCTCGCTGCACTGTCCCGCGCAATCGGGCACTCCACCCCTTTTTCCTCGATTTCCTCGACCGTCGCCGATCGCTGATGCCGACCCGGCTCTGCGGGCGGAGCGAGAGGTGGCAGTGCCGACCGCGTTGAAGGCATTTCGCACACCCACCCAGTTGCTAGTGCGCGAGGACCATCAGACGCTAAAACCCGTTAAGCTCAGGGTCGGTTCGAATATGTTGCTGGGGATGACTTCTGAGTATTATATTTACCCGGTGGGAGGCGTTCGCCCCGCCGAGCCCCAACGGCGCGGGCTCAGTAGTGGAACACCGAGAAAAGGCAACGTGAGGACCGCCGTTTTCCACCCGAAACGGAATGATATTCTCGAACCTGAAAAGCCTTGTGTCGTCGAGGTGGAGATCGCCATTGTCGAGACCGACATCCCTCCTCAACACATGTGGAGCCCAAAGAGCGACAAATACAAAGCCTTATGGCGGACGACGCTCCGGCAAACAGTCGAAGAGAAGGGCGAAGTTCCCGAGGAGTTTCGCGAATACCTCAAACAGGTGCAGGAGCATGCGT
Organism: Pseudomonadota bacterium; assembly: GCA_030859565.1. Taxonomy (NCBI): domain Bacteria; kingdom Pseudomonadati; phylum Pseudomonadota; species Pseudomonadota bacterium. The sequence continues at coordinate 3,089 of JALZJW010000236.1, read as the reverse complement.
CGCAAGTACGGAAATGACAACAGGGCAACGCCTAACACAACAGGCATAGCATTGACGCTTGGCCCATTTCGCCGCCTCCGGCCAATGCATGCACGTTGTGTTAGGCGGCGTGTTACTCACTCAACAGTTTATCGTCCGCTCAGGGTTAACTTTACTCCGGCGTGCGGTTTTCCCGGACCGGGCTCCCCAGAAGAACGCGCATCCGGGCGCAACCTTGCCCCGCGCCACAACACTCATAGAAGCTCCCTCGTGTTTTCACATGAGAAACGAGCGCGAGCTTTTTATATGAAGTGGTTACTTTTTTATCCTCTTTGCCTTCTGGCTCATGCCTCTTTCGCGGAGGACAACCGATCGGAGTTAGCTCGGTACCCTCTGCCGCGTCCACCTGGAATAATAACAATGGATGCGCAAGTGGCCAATAAACAATGTACCTTCGTCTTCGATACAGCTGCTGGCCGGATTGCCTTGGACCCTTCCATTCTCCAGGGCAAACTTCGCGAGATTGGGCCCTTCACCTTGCACGACGGCAGGATCGATCCGAAAAACGGAACGCTCTACGAATTACCGGAAATCAAGGTCCAGGCGCTCACGGTGCAAAAAGCTAAGGGATTTCTCTACAAGTTTGAAGGCCTCTCGGCAGGATTCGGCCAGCAGCTATCCGGCATCCTGGGATTATCGGACCTGGGAGCGGTAAAAATATTGCTCGACTACCAAAATTCCGCAGTCGTCATTCATCGAAGTGCATGGAGATTGGATTCCGCGGATGTCACGGAGGTTGGCTTGCGAAATGACGCGAGCCGAGGGAGTTTCGACACCGAGCACGCCAGTTTTGAAACGGAGATCGAGGGGGAACCCTGCGCGTTCACCGTTGATTCCGGCGATAACGGCTGTGTCGAGGTTCCGTTTACCTTGTTCGATCGCTTCGTTGAGGCGGGCGTCATTAAGGTAGCGGAACGGCCGGGAAGGACACTTTCTGCGCTTGGTATTACACGCAACAAACGCGGATGGTTTCTAAAGGGGCGCCTTATGGGCAGAGAATTGACCGGTGTATCAGTGACTACATCGTCCCAGTTGGGACTTCTGGGGCTGGGCTGGTTGTGTGGCTTTCAAACGGAGATCGATCTAACTGCGCGCAAGTTACGATACCGGGCGATTGAGCATCCTCGTCCGCCGATCTCCGTGCAACGGATGCTCGGGGCAATTTTGCTCTACCGCGACGGCCGGCAAGTCATCGAGAGTCTTCAGCCTGACGCGGTCGGGCCGGCCGAGCGGGCTGGCATGAAAGCCGGAGACATCATTCACCAGTTTGGAAGCCTGGTGGATAACGGAATCACAGGGACGAAGGTGATCGAAGTAGTCGCCGCGAATGCAGGCGGTCGGATTCCGGTGAAGCTCTACCGGCCTGAAGGAGCGCAGTGGCTTGAGGTCACGCTCGAAATCCCGGAAATGATATCCGATTGGGATTTCGCAGGCTTGCCCGATCGGCCGCCCAGATAGCTGGCATGTGACGCCGAGGTTCGTCGTGACATTCGTAATGCGCCGCAGGATAAAGCGGAGCCCGTTCGCCTAGGCGTCCTCCGTCCAGCGCGACTAATGGCACTCGCAGGAGGCATTGCGGACCTGCTTGTTCACACCGCCGCGCTCTCCCGGGCCCGTGTGGAAGCCCTGTGGTGTCGGCGCATGATCCCCGGATCCTCATTGGGCCGTCATACGCCGAACGTCCCCGAACCAAAGGAAAAAACGCCCCGCTTGCCAGAAGGGCAACCGTTCTGCTTCGATCCGTTGCCGTGCCAGCCTCCTCGCATACTCTCGGCGCAGCCCGCCGCTCCGCTCGGCTTCATATAATGTCAGGCGACTTCCAGGCGGTCACCTATGAAACTACCACTTCTCTTAGCGGTGTCGCTCACCGCGTGCCTTCACACCCCGGTTGCGGATCCCGCAGGCGACGAGGTCCTCCGCGAACTGGCCAGTCGAACGAGAGAGACGGTCGCGGACGGTGACGCTCGTCGGCTTTCTCTCCGGCAGAGCCGGAATTTTCTCCGGCAATCGCAAGCCACGGTCGCGGCCCTGCGCGCCCGTTCGCAGGTGTCACGCATCAGTGCCCACGCGCATAGCTATCTGGACACCCTCGATCATCAGTATGCAGTGCTCTTGGAGCAGAGCCAACCGCTCCGCACCTCGACCTCTGCGGAATTGCAAACGACCCTTGCAGCGCTTCAAAACATGCGGCCTTTCACCTCCGGCTGGAGATCTGTACCGAATGCACCTGGGAACTTCGATCCGTTCGACGCCACCTATCACCACCTGGAGAAATGCAAAAAGAAAGATCACAACAAAAAGGATCGGCGTGACCGACGCGACAAGGACGGCAAAAAGGCCAAAGACAAAAAGCACAAGGATGACTGCGACGATTAAGATGATAATTATTCTTCACCAGCGATACAGCCTCCGGTCAGACCTTTGTCTTACCCCAACAGCGATGTCTTTTTTACCAAATACAGTGGTTTGGCGCAATTCATGATTTAACCGACGTAGCCTAACGAAGTAAGCATAGCATTGACCGAAGGCGGCAAGGTGGGCGGAGCGTCAATGCTATGCCAGGTTGAACAAGCCCGGATGTTTACGGCGGCGCTATGCTATTGGGAATAGCTTTTGGGCGCTCCCGTTGATGGGAACCGCTGAGGCCGGCAGGATTTGGCTGCAAGAGAGCCTTTCGGAGTGGGATTGGCTCGGCGCAATTCGCTTTTGAAGGGGACGTATTTGGTTGCTGCCGGCTCCGGGATGCAGCGGGGGAGGCTTGGGCGAGTGTGAAAGGAGCGATCCGGGTCTCAGAGGGCAAAACGCTGCCGGGAGGTCGACGCCTGGAAGTGGCGGACAACCTCTCTTGCGAACCGGCGAGAGGGAAGATGAATTGGTCCTTTGCAAGAACGCTATGTAGTTTAGTGAACCGGCCTAAGGCGGCCCGCGCCCGAACTCGGCAATGCGCCGCATCGGTTTGCGGCAGCAGGGGCACTCGATCACGATGCACACGCACGCCGGTGACTTGGGCGTGCAGAGCGCGCCGAGCAAAGCGGCCACCTGTTCAAAGC
>JALZJW010000235.1 GCA_030859565.1 Pseudomonadota bacterium | reverse complement strand
GCGCGCCGGCCAGAAATACCGCCGCAACGCGGAGTTGCGCGGCAGCAACGAGCGGCTTCAAACCTTGCAGCAGGAAATCGATACCCACCTGGTCGATGAGGAATTGGCCCGCACCCGCGGGGATATCTATGCGGGCGTCCTGCACGATATCAACGGCCCTCTCACGGTCATTTCGGGCTTCGTCGAGCTGATGAACCGTTCGATGCACGACGCCGCCCGGGTCGAGGGCCCGGAGCTCGATAACATCAAAGCCGACCTCCACCAACTCACCGGCCAGGTCAGCCGCTGCTTCGAGATCTCCCGCCGCTATCTCAGCTTTCTGAACGCCTCGCCGAGTGAAACGAAGTACGTCGGGGTCCGCCAGGTGCTCGCCGATTTGCACGATCTGCTGATCAAGCACCCGCGCGCGTACGGACACGAGTTGGTCATCCACGATTTATCGCCGGATGTCACCGCGGAAATCAACGGCACGGATCTGTTGCAGATCCTGCTCAACCTGACCATCAACGCCTTGCAGAGCACGGAAGAACCGCACCGGGTCGAAATCAAGACCCGCCCCGTGGTCAGCCCGTTCGAGCTCGAGCAATTCTCCGACTCCGACGATCAGCGTTTCATCAATCGGGACGGCTTTCTCAACCAGGGCCCGTTGCTGGCGATCACGATCGCGGACGACGGCCCGGGCATCCAGCCCGAGTTGCTCAAGAAGATGTTTGAGGAAAAGTTCACCACTAAAGCTCCTGATCGCGGCACCGGCCTGGGCCTTTCCATCGTCAAACGCCTGATCCTGGAAGCCAACGCCGGCATTCATCTACGCACCAGGATCGGCGAAGGCTCCTGGTTCACGGTCCTCCTCGGGGTGCACGAGCCGTAAGGGGGGGCGGCCCTTCGAGGTTTTGCGCGGGCTCTGAGTCCGCCGCCGCGGGCTTCCCGCCTCGCTTCGATCCGTGCTCACTCGCGCGCGCTTCTGCAAAGTTCGTTCGGCGCGGGGGCGCCAGCGTCAGCACCGGCGACGATTGCGCTCCCCGGACACTTCGCGCCGCGTCTTCTCTAAAGTGTGCGGGTTTGAACGTCGTGTCCGCAGCGGTGCGGGTAGCACAGTAGTCTTACTCGTTGGCGTGGCCTCGAAACGCCTGCGGGCAACGGAGCCGATCTGTCTGCTTGAAGACGTAATCGGATCCCGACAAGCTGATTGGCGTTTTTCATAGTCCTCAAAGAGTTTGACACTTGTAGTCCATGCCACTACGCAGAGGGCGAATGAACAACTCCCCCTCATGGCTGCTCCGAGTTCTCGTCGCCAGCAGCATCATCACCGCCTCGGCTTTTGCCCAGGATCCGCCAGAAGCGCCAACCCTCACCAGCATTGCTCGTTCGAGCAGCACCATTGAGCTCAACTGGGAAACGCCCAGCGAAGGTGCCACCCGCGTTCCGATTCCAGGTCCTCAACGGCGAGGAATGGGAGGAAGCCTTTCCGGGCTGGATCGAGGGCGACCAGCGCAGCTACACGGCCGAGGCGCTCAGCGCCGCGACGACCTACACTTACCGGGTCTTCCAGTACAATGGGCTGATCTCTTCGGAGGGTTCCAATGTCGCGAGTGCAACGACGCCTGAGGAGGAAGATCCAGATCCGGAGCTGCCTGATCTCGACACGGATGGTGATGGAGTGCGCGACGTAGAAGACCCGTTCCCGGAGGATGCCCGCCGCAAAGAAAACCTCCCGGCTGTTTTTCACGCCATCCTTGAAACGGAAGGCTATGTGGACAACCAATTTGCCTTCGCTCTCGGTGAGGATCTTCAAATCGCGTCTGCCTCGATGCCGGACTCCGACAGTTTCCGTACGATTGTTTGGAATGCCGACGGTTCTATATCCAGCGACTATACGGTAGACCGTGACGAGCCCACCTACGGCCGTTTAGGCGGGGTTCTCGACACGGTGTCTATTCACGGTAAGGTTCTGGGCTATAGCGACTACGGGACGTGGACAGCCTTTCGCGGCGAAGTGTCGGAATTTGAACCGCCCGCCGGATTTTCTTCGGAAGGTTCCGTTAGCGCCTACCCGTTCGCAATGAGTGGCACCGGTGTCATCTTTGGGCAAGCGAACCGTGCTGAAGAACCTCAGAACACTTTTTTTCTCTCCCCTTCCAGTACCCTGATTTCTTACCAAGAGGACCTCCTTGATCCGCGCGAAGCGAGTCTTGGCGCAGTTTTTGCCAGCAACGTGATCGGGGCCGAAAATTATCTCTGGTCCCTGAGTGGCGGTTTTGAGGCCCTCCCCGGTGCAGCCATAGGCGGCGTCAATGACGATCGCGTGGCGGCCTGCTGGGGGGATGACAACAAATGGTACCTCTACGCGGATGGGCAATCCCGTGAGTTTCAGGAGTTGTTGCCCGAAGCATTCCAGCAGGAACTCCGTGCGATCGACGAGTTGATTCTCACCGAAGTGAACGCGGAAACCAACTCACCCGTCGTTGCTTTCTCGGCCGAACACCTTGAAGGGGAGGATGATTGGGTGCGCAGGAAATTTCTCTGGACCCGACCTGGAGATTCCCCGCAGATCATGATGATCGACAACCAGGAAGTTGCAGACGCGATCCCAGGGCGCGCCCAACTCAATAGCTTCGGGGCGGTGGCCGCCAGGGTTGGTGACAAGATCAAACGCGCCATACCGATTCAAATCTTGAACAATCCACCCGCCTTGATGGGCGAGCCGCAACCCGTCAACATTCTGCACATCGCCACTCTCGAAGAGTGCTGGGAAGGCCCATTTAGCACTCTTCGCGCAAACGCGTTTGATCTGGAAGAAGACGCGTTCCGAGTTCGGATTACACATACGAAAGGGAAAGGCACGATCCAAGCGAAGATCTCCACCGAAAACATCGCTGGCTACACGGATTACAATGACGATCCGACCGGATTTACGCTCACCGAAAGACCCGTGAATTCGGGCATCTACGAGTCGCACAAACAGATGCTGGTCTCTAACACGAATGATGACGTTTACAACAACGACCCTGCCGGATTCACTCAAGACGATATGCCGGAGGATCATACGCACAGGATCGCTCTCGGCGGGAAAGTCATCCTCTGGTTCGACCCGAATGACGGCGAGGATTACCAGCGCGTCGAGGCCGCCACCGTGCCGGTGGAAAAAGTCATGCGGATTACCACCTATGTCATAAGAATAGATGGCGTACCGGTCGTCGCCCAAAATATTGTGGACGACGATATGCGCTTAATCCGCGAGACTTGGGCCGCGGCTGGCATCCAGGCGCAGATAACTCCCATCAATGAGATAGAGCAAGCGAGTGTTCCAAATCTCGATCTCAGCGATGGCTTTCCGTATGCCGAGAATACCTTGAACCCCCTTACGGTCGAGGAACGAAGTCTATTTTCTTACCTCTTCACCAGTGCGTCGCGTTTACCGGACGAGATCGCAATCACTTATGTCAACTTCATTGAGGGCGGCCTGACCGATGGCCAGGCATACCCATACAGATTTGTTGAAGGTCCGGCCGGAATTAACGGCGGCAATATTATTCTTGGCGCCGAGGACAGAAAAAAAATGCGGGCGCCCCATGAGATCATGCACATCCTCTTGAACGCACGGCACCCGCGCTTGCGAGAAGATTACCGGTACGAGTTCAATCATCCGCGGATGGTTTGGGCTCCTTTCCACGATCCTGATACTGATGCATTCGACGGCCGCAAAAGAATGACCAAACGCACCCAGGGTGGACAGGCTCGAAAAGCAAAGCTGAACCGCCGCTACAC
>JALZJW010000234.1 GCA_030859565.1 Pseudomonadota bacterium | reverse complement strand
GGCGATTACAACTTTGCGTCGATTCGCGTCGCGACCAACCTCTATCGCGTCGAATCGGAGCTGTTCGGTAGTTTAGCGAAATCACCTGGTGGCATCACGACCCGGTACGTTCCGGTCAGCGACGCCGGAGAACTTCTTGACCGGGTTGCGGTGCTGCTACGCAACTACTATGAAGCGCTGGATCCCCCTGGCAAGCTAACCGGCACGAGCGATTATTCGGGGAAATCCTATGCCGCCTAATGCTCGTCACGAGTGTCGCGCTTAGAATGCCGGACGCGCGGACTCGTGCGCGAGCTTAAACACATCACCCGGGCGATCGACATCCCATCGTTGAGGCAGTTCGTGCCAGCGCCACCTGAGCGCGGATAACCTCGTTCGCGTCAACCCTAGCACGCTGTCAGTCCCCCACGGAATATCATTGAACAAGAACGGTGAGAACTTCGTTAGTCCTATTAAGACGTAGCCCCCATCCTGTGCGGGACCCAACGCGGCGTCATAGCCTTCGGATAACAGCCGGGCGGATCGATCGAGATCCGCCAAGGTTAATGCGGGGCAATCGCATCCTATCAACACCGCGCAATCGTGGCTGGTAAGCCCGTCCCTTAGCGCATGCGCCATGCGATCCCCGAGATCATGTCCTTTTTGGGTTCGCAGAGAAATTCCGTAAGTTGCCGAACAGCGCGAAAAAAAATCATGGGTTGCGGTCGGGGAACACCACAATTCGACGCGCTCGAACGATGAGCGTTTTGCCGTGTTCAACGTGTGATGCACTAAACGCATATACAGATGGGTTGCGCGGTTTACGCCTAACGCGGATATTAGACGCGTCTTGACCTGTCCTGGAATAGGCGCCTTGGCAAAAACCTGCAGGACGCCTTTTACGTTAGTCATAATACCCGGCGAGCCGCCGGGCGCTTACCCCGAGCGCGTAGGCGAGCCGCAGACACCACATCAGTATCATCGTGCGCAAGACCCCGCGCTGTTCCCAGCGCCGGCACGAGGTGACCGCTCGGGCACGCAAACAGTAGGGGCGGGCGAAGCGCTTGAGAGTGCGGCAAATCGCTATATCCTCCATCAACGGTATGTCCGGATAACCCCCGATCGTTTGGAATGTACTCCGTCGAACGAAGATGGCTTGATCGCCGCTCGCGATACCGGAAACGCGGGAACGCAGGTTCATCATAAACTCGACCAGGCGGTAGACTGGATCCCTGCCCGCAAGCCGTATATCGAATCTACCCCATACGCATTTCGCACGCGCTAGCACCGCTAGAACGCGAAAGTCGGCGTCGGCGGGTAACTGTGTGTCTGCATGCAAGAACAGCAAGACATCGCCATGGGCTACCGCGGCGCCCGCATTCATCTGCCGGGCTCGCCCGCGCTCGCTGGGAACGACATGATTTACTAACCCCGTACAGGCAACCAGCGTTCCGTCCTTGCTACCCCCGTCGGCGATAATCACCTCGTGTCCGCGCTCTCGCGGCGATTGTAGGGTTTGCAGCGTAGCGCCGATGATGGTTTCTTCGTTCAGCGTTGGGATGATGAAAGATATCTGCATACAAACCCGATCCGCCGTGTATGGCGTTGAGGACGGGAAAGCCTCCGACATTACAATTTTCGCCTCGCGTATAGCGATGTTCTTCTAAGCCAGTTACAATTTCAACCTCCTTTGGGGCCGTAGCTCAGCTGGGAGAGCGTCGCGTTCGCAATGCGAAGGTCGGGGGTTCGATCCCCCCCGGCTCCACCAATATTATCATTAGGTTACTAAGCTATATTCGATTCCTTCAAGTCCACAGCATGACCAGATCGTGACGTAGCCCCCTCCAAGACAAGGACTGCCGCCCGTATGTTCTTCGGCGCCAGGTGTGCGTAACGCTCCGTCATTTTGATCGTGGTATGCCCAAGCAAGTCAAGCAGGCGTCTCAACTTATATTGGCACAGAGGGTGTCTACGCCAGAGGTGCGGGCGCGCGGAGGAGGTCATCCGAGCCCGGCACGAAGTGTTACTGGCGGCCTATGAGGCGCATCCGGAGCGGTTTGTGAGAAAACCACCAGAGCCGCCGCGCCTGCCAGAAGCAGTCTGGATCAATCCGCCTGAAAAGAAACCTTCACAAATGATTGCTACACTACATTCAACAGAAAGGTGTCTCAAAACTACTGACACATTCCGTATGTTATCTGCAGACAACAAGACGTCAGTTGCGAACTGGCATTAGATTTCTTATCCTTTGCTGGGGGAGGGGGAGGCTTCAGGATTCAGGGATACAGGACGGAAGCTACTTCTATGAACGTCTTCTCCGGCTGTCTAATTGCGTTTTTGGTCACGGTTGGCATTCTCTTTGTCCTTGCCCATGTTGCCCAGCGCTTGGGGCTGGTGGACAATCCGGAGGGTCGCAAACGCCACCATGGCTCAGTGCCTGTGGTGGGCGGCATCGCGATTTACCTGGGCTTTGTCTCGTCCATGGCAGCGCTGACCTCGGTGTTCGAGGCCCTCCCGTGGCTCATGGCGGGCGGACTGCTTGTGGTCGGTGTCGGCGTGCTGGACGACTATTGCAAGATCTCTGCGGGGTGGCGCTTCGCCGCCCAGACCGGGGCAGCTTTGTTGGCAATCTACGGGGCCGACGTGCGGCTCTATGACCTGGGTAATCTGTCTCTCGGGGAGGGCGTGCTCACGCTGGGCGTGTTTTCCGTGCCGTTTACTGTGTTCTCGACGGTGGGGGTAATCAATGCGCTCAATCTGTCCGATGGCACCGATGGTCTCGCTGGCACGATAACGATCTTGGCATTATTAGCGCTCATGGTGATGGCCAGCCTTGCGGGAAGGTACGAGCTATTCCAGATTTCAATTTGCCTAGCCAGCGCGGTCACAGCGTTTTTGCTCTTCAATCTGCCCGGGGTCCAGCCGCGCAGGTGGCGAATATTTCTTGGGGATGCGGGAAGCACGTTGTTGGGATATCTGCTCGCCTGCTTGCTCATTGCTTCATCCCAAGGCGACATTCGAGTGTTCGCACCGATAATTGGGCTATGGCTTCTGGCCGTGCCGCTCGCCGACACGGTCACGGTGATGGGGCGCCGCCTGGCGAGCGGGCGATCGCCATTCCGCGCCGACCGCACGCACCTTCATCACCTGGCTTTGTCAGCGGGTTTGTCTCAACGGCAAACGGTTTTACTCCTCAGTGCTATGGGTGTGCTTTGCATCTCGATTGGGCTCGCAGGATGGTTATTCCGCGTTTCGGAGCTTGTCCTGCTTGGGCTTTTCTTAGCCTTCTCCTTCTACTACTTGTGGTGGACCGGTCGCGCTTGGGCCGTCCGCCGGTTCCTTGGTCACACGGTCTGTCGCCGGCAGCAGGGGGTTGACCGCCGCTCTGGCAAGGATGGAAGCCAAATAGCCACGTCGATTACTGTGCAGAATGGTATACTGGAATATCGCCGGGGGGATCGGCGCTTTGCGCCGACCGAACACGCAGTGTTCACGAGGAGTGAATGACCGCACTGCATGCTCATCCCTTTCCCAAACCCGCAAGGCAGGCAATCGAAAGAATCGAAAGGGACACTTGATGCGCTGGTTCCCGAGAAAGGCCCATGCTGCTACCGCTCGCGGCAGGCCTGCTCCGGCGAACCGCCGCCGGTCGAGCAGTTCGCGATCGGAGCGGGATGCTCCTCTAGTCAATGTATTTTGCTAAGCTCTTTATCTACACGGCATTTTGCAATTTGATTGAGAAGTAGATCTCACGAATGTATATCAATGACATAAAGATTCGGAATCTTGCGCGTTACCTTCTGTTG
>JALZJW010000233.1 GCA_030859565.1 Pseudomonadota bacterium | reverse complement strand
GTCAGTATGGAATCGGACACTGTGCTCCAGGCGGACCAGCGAGTCGCGCAACGGCGGACCCGCCGGTGCGCGGGGAACGGCTACAGCGGTCGTCGCGCTGATGCGTTCGGCGAAATCCTGTGAGTAGCCCTTCGGCCCGGAACAGATGTCACCGAAGACCGCGCCGGGTCCGACCGAGACCAACTGTTCCTGATCGCCCAAAAGGATGAGCCGCGCGGGACGCGGCAAGGCCTCGAGCAACTTGGCCATTAAGGCCAAGTCGATCATCGAGGCTTCGTCCACCACCACGGCATCGAGCGGCAGCGGGTGAGCGCGATGATAGCGAAAGCGTTCCGAATCCGTCCTAGCGCCCAGCAAGCGGTGCAAGGTAGCAACCTCGCCGGGTAGGCGGCCCGATATTTCGGGCGTGATTGGCAGCCGCTCTTTGGCCGCGCGCATAGCCTCCTGGAGGCGCGCCGCCGCCTTGCCGGTCGGGGCCGCCAAGCCGATCCGAAGCGGCAAGCCCGCGCTCGGTTGGTCCACAAGCAGGCACAAGAGTCCAAGCACCGCCGAGGTCTTCCCCGAACCCGGCGATCCGCTCACCACACAGAGCCTGCGCAGCACCGCCACCGCCGCGGCGACGCGTTGGCCGCTCGTATCGAGGGCGCTCTCGCGCGGGAACAGCCGGTCAATTCCCTGCCGCAGCGTCTCAAGGTTTACCCCGGCTGCCTCGTCCTTGGCGCGCTCGCTTAAAGCATCCGCGATCGTTTGTTGATAGCGCCAGTAGCGATAGAGGTATAGCCGCGTGCCGGCCTCGAGAATCAAAGGACGATAGTCACCGGGAGCACCCACGGCCGGGCTACTGCGCAAGGCATCGAGCCACGCCTCGAGCACGGGGACAATGGGCGCCTCGGGTGCATCCAAGAGCGGGCGGCCCGCATGCGTTTCGAGGCTCGCACACGCATGCCCTTGAGCGGTCAGGGTACTAGCCAGCATCGCCGCGTACGCGACTTCCGGCCGCTCGCGGCCGTCCAAGCGGGCGATCAACCGGGCAAAGTGGAAATCGATATCGGTGATGCGTTCCGACCGATAGAGCGATTCGAGAACGCGCACCTCTACGCCCCTAGGGAGACCTGGCGCGCCGCGCGCACCGCCGCACCTGGATCGCCGATCGCGCTAGCTCGGCTCAAAGAAAACGTAGGGAGTCGCATAATCGCTAAACTCAAAATAAACACGCTTCTCGCCGGTATCCACGTTACCGTTCAGGTTCTCCTCGAGCACGCCATAGCGAACCGGTAGGGCGCGCCGATCCATCCTGCTCACGTAAGCCGTAGACAATTTATCAATCGCGAGAAAACGCCGGACCAGCTTATCGCCCGCGCAGATCTCGAGCATGCCCGTCAGTACCGGTCCAGCGCGGCGCGAACAAGTCGCGCTGCTTTGACGCCTAGATTCCTGTGATCAGAAAATCCAGCGCGGCAATAATCGCGGCGCGGTAAGCGGACAGGTTGGCTACCTCCTGGCCAAGTTCCTTCTTGGAAATACCCGCTAGTTGCGGCGTCAACATAACATACGTACCGTCGTCAAGCTCAAAGGTAGGCGTCAGCGTTGTGAGCACTTTTCCCTTTAATGCTCCGGACGAGCAGACGGGAATCACAACCCGCGTTCCTAAATCCCCGAGCAGGTTACTCTGAACGTCAATCAGGTAAGGAATTCTTGCTTTGGTATCGGGGTTCTTATTTCTATGGAGCATAAATTGAGGCATCAAAAGCTCCGAAGACCATCGCCAAAGGAGCCGTGCTTTTCAACATGCTGATTGTAAGCATCTATGGCGTCACGGTTATCTGCTAGCCACCGCTCTCTCCGCCGTTGCCCAACGAGATCGGTCAGTGTTTGCTCGAGGACAGCGGAAAGGTTGATGTCCATCTCCTTGGCCTTGTTTAGTAAGTCAATGTTTATACTAAGGTTAGTGGCTTTCTTTGGGGCTGAGGTGTTGTACGGTGGCAGCATTACGGCGCCTCCAAGGTTCGCTAATTATGCGCATATACTATGCGCATATTTCTCTTTCATCAATAGTGGAGACGTTTAGCAATTTTGCAAAGACACTAGCGCCCGCCTGATAGGTGGAAACGACGAGGCTGATGTTTAACTCATCGAAGAGGGCCGGCAGATTCGCGGTGTGGACACTGCGCACGGCCTCGGTAGCCACGGACGACTCGGGGCCACGCAGATACGAACGCTCAGGCGCATGGGGGCTAACAGCTTCCAACAGTCGACGGAGGATCGCTCCTAGCGCACGGTCGAAGGCCGCCGACCCGTGTTCCCCTATTGTTGCTATGAACTCGCCAATTAACCCCGCCCTCACCCTACCCTCTCCGAATGGAAGAGTAAACGTAGTGCGTTTAATGCCTTTTCGTCATCAACACCGTGCCGGTCATGAGCTTGTCGGTGTACGCCATTGCGAGCGCCGAAAATACGAACGTCAGGTGAATGATCACCTGCCACATGATTGCTTTTTCGGGAGTGTGCTCGGCATTGATGAAGGTCTTGAGCAAATGAATCGCGGAGATCCCGATCAATGCCGTGGCCAGTTTGACCTTGAGCACACCGGCGCTGACGTGCGACAGCCACTCGGGTTGATCCGGGTGGCTCTCGAGCGCGAGCCGCGAGACGAAGGTTTCGTAGCCGCCGATGATGACAATATTCAAGAGATTGGCGATCATCACGACATCGATGAGCCCGAGCACGATGAGCATGATGTCGGTGTCCGTCAGACGCCCCGCCTTGACCACGAGATGGCTCAACTCGATCATGAATTGATAGACGTACACGCCTTGGGCCACGACCAATCCCAGGTAAAGCGGCGCCTGCAGCCAACGGCTCCAGAAAATAAAATTCTTGAGGACTTGTATCAACCGAACCATGTTCCGGATTTTAACGGTCGAAAAATTTGCGGCGAATTGTATCATCCTTGGCCCGATGAGCCAGCGCGCAATAGTTCAGGCTTGTCCTCCGGTCTCCTAAAACTGAATTCCACAAAGAAGGAGCATTCCTGTGGACAGTCAAATCACGGCTTGGTGTGACGATGTGTTGAAAGCCCTGCTCTTGTGGTGGCTATTCCGGTCCTGGCACAGGTTTGTCTCGGGCGTCGACATTCCGCGCAAAAGTAATGGTGCCGGGCGCTGCGGTGCCCGCGGTCAAAAGGAATCGCATCGCTTCGTCGAGCGTCCAATCTGTCGAGATAACCTTTGTCAGCGACATAATTTGTATGAAACCGGAGGTCGGGTTGGGCGAGGTCGGGACATACACTACCGCCAATTCCTCTCCACTCGCCTCGTCGAACAGGGTTCGAGTCACCAACCCGATGGTCTTCATCTCCGGTGACGGAAAATCTATCAGAACGACCCGCTCGACCCCCTCGGGCTTGGTTTGGAAGGCCGCAAGAAATATCTTGATGCCACCATAGATCGTCTTCACCCAGGGAAGGCGGTCTAGTAGCGCCTCAAACCAGGCCAGCCAGCGCCGGCCCAGTACCTGAGTGGTTGCCCAACCCAAAAAATAAAGCACCACCAGGGTGAGCGCCACGGCACTTAGGTATTCCACCCAGGGGGTAGACAACCATTCCGCAAACCCGGGCGAGACGCGATACATGACCGTGTAAAACACCGACGCGCCGGGTTGCCCCAAGTGAAACAAAGTATGGAACAGGAAATCAAACACCAGCCAGGTCAGCAGAGCCGGTGTCAATATCAGCGCGCCGGCGAGCATATACCTCGGCGCGCGGCGCAGGTCAAATTTGTGTTTTTCCTTG
>JALZJW010000232.1 GCA_030859565.1 Pseudomonadota bacterium | reverse complement strand
GGCCTATTACGAGCGAGCGCGCAGTTTACAACGTTAAGGAGCACAGAAACTCGAGTAGTTCGTTTTTCGCCACGATTTCGTGGCCCCGCCGTGGCCGTTTATAGCAGCGCCACGCCGATGAGCAGAAAAGGGATACTCGACGGTGGTGTGTGCCGTTCGCCGTCGCCCTTCCTTGGTCGTTAGTGTGGTCGATGACGCGAGTGGGTGAGTGTCCATTGCCTTGTCCTCTCCTCGGTGGTCGTAAGACCTGTAGTTTGAGCGCCGTTCCGCTTATCACACCGTAATGACTACTTTCCCTGCAGCGTGCCCCTTTTCGAGATACTGGATGGCCTCGGGAACCTCGGCGAGCGGGTAGGTTCTGTCGATGACCGGCATCAGCTTCCCTGCTTCAAGGAATTCCTTCAAGACTGCCATTGAGTCTCTCTTGTCTGGCATCGAGAAGTTCGGGGTCGGCAGCCCACTCACGAACGGGGAGAGCACCACCAGTTTGAGGACACGGGGGATGCTTCCCAGCCAGCGCCCAGCCCCCTGCCCGAAGCGATCATGGCCGATGAGCACGTAGGTCCCCTCGGGAGTAAGGGCGCGTCGGCAATCCGAAAACGGATGGTTCCCGGGGATGTCGAAGATCAGGTCGTAGCGCTCACCGCTTTGGGTGAAGTCTTCCCGGGTGTAGTCGATGACGCGGTCTGCGCCGAGCGAACTGACCATCTCCAGCTTCCCAGTGCTGTCCACGCCGGTCACATCCGCTCCGTACGCTTTGGCGAGCTGTACGGCGAACGCGCCCACACCACCGCCAGCGCCGTTGATCAACACGCTCTGGCCTGGCCGCAACCGTCCCTCATTCGGAAGATTGTGCAGGGCGATGATTCCGGAGGTGGGTACGGCCGCGGCTTGTTCAAACGTGATGTTGTCGGGCTTCCGCGCCAGCGAGTCTTCTGGAACAGTCACATACTCGGCAAAGGCTCCGCCGTTGGTCCACTGATAACCTTTGATGCTCTCGCCGAATACCTCATCACCTGATTGAAACCGCGTCACGTTCTTGCCAACCGACTCAACGTGCCCCGCTACATCCGTTCCAGGAACGCGGTTCTTTGGTTTGAGCAGCCCGGCCCCCATCAGGCGCAGGACGTACGGCAGGCCTCTCACGACATGCCAGACATCTGGATGGACGGAAGCCGCGTGAACGCGCACCAGCACCTCATCATCCCCAACCGTCGGCCTGTCGATGTCCTTGAGTTCCAGAACAACATCAGGTGAGCTGTATTTGTCTTGGACGATTGCCTTCATGATGTCCTCATTGTCCACCGAGCGTCACACCGTGATGACGACTTTTCCTCCGGCGTGTCCTTCTCCAAGATACCGAAGCGCTTCAGCAACCTCGCTTAACGGGTAACGTCTATCAATGACCGGGACGACTTTGCCAGCTTCATAGAGCTCCGTTATATAAACCATATCTTCTAGATTTGGTTGAACCGCCAGGATGCGTATTTTCTTGCCCGCGGTTCTTCCAACCAATGGTCCCAGGAGCAAAGTCTGGAAAAGCGTGGCTACAGAACCTCCGACAAAGAAATAACTTCCATTGGGCCTTAGCGCCCGCTTGTAGGCGAAAACCGAACGATGCGCGATAAGATCAAGTATCAGGTCATATTGTTTTCCGTTTTTGGTGAAGTCTTCCCGACTGTAATCAATGACGTGGTCTGCGCCAAGCGAGCGCATAAAGTCCAGCTTGCCGGTGTTATCCACCCCGGTCACCTCAGCCCCGTATAACTTGGCAAGCTGCACGGCAAACGTACCGGCGCCGCCGCCCGCGCCATTGATCAAAACCTGTTGCCCCGGCTGAACCTGTCCTTTATCGCGAATACCCTGGAGGGCAATAACCGCCGCTTGAGGGATCGCTGCTACTTGCTCGAATGTCATACTGGCCGGTTTCAGCGCCAACCTGTTTTCAGGCGCACGGACATACTCGGCGAAACCGCCCATATAGCCCAAGATGTCCCCGAATACCTCATCGCCTGGCTGAAATTGTTCGACGTTAGCGCCAACCGCTTCGACTCGCCCCGCTATGTCGGATCCGAGGATCCGGCGACGTGGTCTTCGAAGCCCCCCTATGCGGGCATACAACGGTTTACCTATCAGTCCCTCCCAGTCAGATCTATTCACGGATACCGCCTGGACTTTTATCAGAACTTCATCGTCCTTGGGAGTCGGTTTTTCGATCTCTTCGAGCTGAAGAACACCCGGCGGTCCGTATTCTGTGTATACAATCGCTTTCATCGGATTCTCCTGAGCCGTCGCGTCGCGCCTCACACGGTGATGACGACTTTTCCTCCGGCGTGTCCTTCTTCGAGATACCGGAGAGCTTCACCAACCTCGCTCAACGGGTAACGTCTATCGATAACAGGCATTACTTTACCGGCTTCGACAAGCTCTTTCACAAAGACCAGATCTTCCTGATCTGGTTTCGCCGACAGGGCGCCCATCTTCTTACTCCCGGTCATCGACATCCACGGACCCAGGAGCAGAGCCTGGAATATTTGGGCCGTGGAACCTCCGACCATGACGTAGATTCCCTTGGCGTTTAGCGCACGCTTGTAATCCGAGATCGGACGATATCCGTTGACGGCGAGGATCAGGTCGTAACGCTGCCCATTTCGGGTGAAATCCTCTTGCGTGTAATCGATGACGTGGTCCGCGCCGATCGAGCGCACCATGTCCGACTTCCTGGTGCTGCACACGCCGGTGACTTCGGCCCCGAACGATTTGGCGATCTGCACCGCCAACGTACCCACGCCGCCGGACGCACCATTGATCAGAACCTTTTGCCCCGGCTGGATCCGTCCTTTGTCGCGAAGCCCCTGCAAAGCGGTGACCGCCGCCATAGGCGCCGCCGCTGCCTCCTCGAATGTCAAACTGGCCGGTTTCAACGCCAAAGCATCTTCACTTGCACACACATACTCGGCAAAGCCGCCGCCGCCAAAACCGCCCCCGGACAAGTCACCGAATACCTCATCACCCGGTTGAAACTGCTTTACGTTTCCGCCAACCGCTTCAACCCGTCCCGCTATGTCAGATCCGAGCGTGTTGTGTTTCGGTTTCAGAAGCCCGAGGTTCAGGCGGACCAGGAACGGGTCAGCCCTCAAGAGACGCCAGTCCCTCGCATTTGCGGACGCCGCATGAACCTTTATCAAGACTTCATCGTCCCTGGGGGTCGGCTCCCGGACCTCTTCTAGGTTCAGGACATCCGGCGGTCCGTATTTTGTGTACACAATCGCTTTCATGAGTTTCCTCCAAGTTTGGTTTGGTTTGATTTGGCGCAGCCCCGCGCGGCACGCGGGGCTGCGCCAAAAACGACTATTCGTAGCGCAGCGCCTCCGCCGGGTAGACCTTCGACGCCTGGCGGGCGGGCAGGAACGTGGTCAGGAGAGAGGCTGCGTAGGCGATGGCCGCGACGAGCCCGATCATGGTCCACGGAACCTGGTAGGTGACCCCCGGCATGTCGCCCGCCATCTGCTCGAGGATGTTGCCCGAGAGCCCGAACCCCAGCGCTATCCCGGTCGCTATGCCGAGCAGGGCTACGAACGACGATTCCATGAGGAACGCGAGCCGCACTTGGCCCCTCTGGAACCCGAGGGCGCGCATCATCCCGATCTGCTGCCTCCTTTCGACCACCGAGCGGGCGGCGATGACACCTAAAGCCGCGATGCCGACCAGGAGTCCGAGCCCCATGAAGCCCGTGAACAGGTTGAACATTATGATGCTGAACTCGGCGCCGCTGCGAACCTCTTCGGCCACCACGCTGGCCTGGAG
>JALZJW010000231.1 GCA_030859565.1 Pseudomonadota bacterium | reverse complement strand
GCCACCGCGTAACACCGTCACAAGCCTTGCCGTAGGCGCCGTCGGCGTGGTCTACGGCGATATCGGCACCAGTCCTTTGTACACGATCCGGGAGGCGTTCGGCGGCCCGCACGGGATCGCGGTCACCAACGGCAACGTGCTCGGGATCCTGTCTCTCATCGTCTGGGCCTTGCTGATCGTAGTCTCGCTAAAATACGTGGTGCTTATCCTGCAGGCCGACAATAACGGCGAGGGGGGGATTATGGCGCTGATGGCCCTAGTCCGGCGCACGGTGTCGCGCGAATCGCGGCCGGTCGGGTTACTGATGTTGCTCGGGCTCTTCGGCGCGGCGCTGTTTTACGGCGATGGCATCATCACGCCGGCCATCTCGGTGTTGAGCGCGGTAGAGGGCCTCGAGGTCGGAACCCCGGCGCTCGCGCCCTACGTGATTCCGATCACCCTGGCCGTGCTCTGCACCTTGTTTTTGTTTCAGCGCCGGGGCACGGCGCGCGTGGCGGCGGCCTTCAGCCCCATCATGTGCGTTTGGTTTTTGAGCCTCGCGGCGCTTGGGGCCATGGCGATCATCGACGAGCCCCGGGTGCTTCGGGCGCTCAATCCGGTCTACGGCATCCAATTCTTCGCCGGCCACCCGCGCGACGCATTTTTATCGTTGGGCGCCGTGGTGCTGGCCATCACAGGCGGGGAGGCCTTGTATGCCGATCTCGGGCATTTCGGCAAACGCCCCATCCGCCTCGCGTGGTTCGGGTTTGTGCTGCCCGCCCTCCTCATCAACTACTTCGGTCAAGGCGCATTGCTCCTGCGCGATCCCGGCGCCGCCCAGAACCCGTTTTATCTCTTGGCGCCTTCTTGGGCGCTCTACCCTATGGTGGCATTGGCGACGGCCGCCGCCGTGATCGCCTCTCAAGCGGTCATCTCGGGAGCGTTTTCGATCACGCGCCAGGCGATGCAGCTCGGCTATTGCCCGCGCTTGCGGATCGTGCACACCTCGGCGAGCGCGATGGGCCAGATTTATCTCCCGGCGATTAACTGGGGATTGCTGATCGGGACCGTGGGCTTGGTGCTCGGCTTCGAATCGTCGAGCGATCTGGCGGCGGCCTATGGCATCGCGGTCACCGGCACCATGGCCATCGATACCGTGCTGGCCTTCGTAGTGATCCGCGGTTTATGGGGATGGAGTTGGCTCACCACGGTCATCGGCGCCGTGTTCTTCATCAGCATCGACCTCGCGTTTTTCGCCGCCAACTCGCTCAAGATCTTCCAAGGAGGGTGGGTCCCGATCGTGGTAGCGGCGGGTGTGTTCACCCTGCTCGCCACCTGGAAACGGGGGCGGGCGGTGCTCGCCGACCGCCTGCGCGAGGAAGCCATCGCCCTCGAATCGGTGCTATACGGTTTCGCCGAGGGCGCGCCGCACCGCGTACCCGGTACTGCTGTCTTCCTCACGGCCAATCGCGAAGGCGCTCCCCATGCCCTACTGCATAACTTAGCCCACAACAAGGTGCTTCATGAACGGGTGGTGTTCTTGACCGTGATCACGGAGGACATTCCCTGGGTCACGGAGGATCGCCGCGTCCAGGTACAGCCGCTTGCGAACAATTTTTACCGTATCATTGTCCGCTATGGATTCCAGGACGATCCCGATATCCCCAAAGCCTTGGCGCGGTGCCGTCCCTTAGGCCTCGAGTTCAATCAGCTCGAAACCTCGTTCTTCCTGAGCCGCGAGACCATGATTCCCACCGTGAGGCCGGGCATGGCGCGCTGGCGGGAAAAGCTTTTCATCACGATGTCGCGCAACGCGGCGAGCGCGATGGATTTCTTCAAGATCCCGACGAACCGGGTGATCGAGCTGGGGACGCAGATCGAGATCTGAGCGGAGAACTGTGCAGCTCGTGCAGCGTCCAAATAGCCATCGTCAGGAGCAGCAACGCCCCCGCCTGATGGGCCAAGGCGAGGGGTAGCGGCACGACGAGGATCAAGGTGGAGATCCCGAGTATGACCTGCAAGAAGGCGGCGCCCAAGAGCCAGTGGCAGGCCCGGCGTGCGCGTGCCGGGAGGGCCGAGCGGCGCGCCGCGAGCCAAAGGAGACCGACGGCAAGCAAGGTCGCGAGGGCCAGAACGCGGTGCATAAACTGCACGGTGATGAGGTTCTCGAAGAGGTTTCGATAGAACGGCTGCATGTGCCAAAGTCCTTCGGGGATCCACTGGCCTTGCATGAGCGGAAAGGTGTTATAGGCGAACCCGGCGTCAAGTCCGGCGACGAAGCCGCCCGAGAGCAGGGTCGCGAAGACGAGACAGAGGACGGCGAAGCAATAACGAGGTAACGCTCCTTCGGCCGCAATCCGGGGGCGCAAGAGGCCCAGCGCCACCCAGAGCATGTAGGCATAGATAAACGCAGCCAGACCGAGATGGGCGCTCAGGCGATACTGGCTGACATCGGGCCGGTCCACGAGGCCGCTTTTCACCATATACCAGCCGAGAGCACCCTGAAGCCCGCCGAGCACGAATAGCATGGCGAGCTTGGGAATGAGCGCGCGTCCAATCCGGCGGCGGAGCGCGAAATAAAGGCACGGCACGAGGAACGCGATCCCGATGAGCCGCCCCCAGAGCCGGTGCAGGTATTCAAGCCAATAAATGGCTTTGAACTCGCCAAGCGTCATGCCCCGATTGAGTTTTTGGTATTCGGGATAGCGTTGGTATTGAGCGAAAACATCCTCCCACGCGGCTGCGCTGAGCGGCGGTAATACCCCGGTGAGTAGCTGCCATTCGACAATCGAGAGCCCCGCGTGCTTGAGCCGCGTGACGCCGCCGAGCAGCACCATGATGGCGATCAGGGCGCAGCATGTGAGTAGCCACAGCGCGACGGGCCGCGCGCTCGCGGCGTCGCGTGTAAAGGGCG
Source organism: Pseudomonadota bacterium (assembly GCA_030859565.1). Lineage (NCBI taxonomy): Bacteria > Pseudomonadati > Pseudomonadota > Pseudomonadota bacterium. Next base: position 924 of record JALZJW010000231.1, on the reverse strand, counting down.
CGCCGGATGCACTCGCGGCTCCCCGTGTATTTTGTCCCATAAGCACGTATGCTACTGTCGCTCGTTTAAAGGACGCCATTATCCACGACCCGTCCCCCCCGCAAAACCGATCGCTCCCCGCACGCGTGAAGAAGGCTATACCGATTCTATTGGCACTTTTTCTATGTGCCGGCGCGGTGGGGTACTACTTGCGCCCCGTAACGACCCAGCCTCAAAGCCTCGGCACGGCGCCGGCCGCGTTGAGCAGCCCCGCCGTCGCGGTGGTTACCTCGGGCGTGCGCAGGGGCCCCGCCAACCAAAGAGTCGAGAGCGTCGCTACGCTGCTCGCCGACGAGGCGGTCGTCATCCGTTCGGAGATCGACGGACGGGTCGGGGCGCTCGATGTTCAAGAAGGCCGGCCGATCGACAAAGGCCACGTCTTGGTCACGCTCGATCCCGCCGAATACCGGGCCGAGGTCGATCAGCGTGAAGCCGGCCTGGCGCTCGGGGAATTGAAATTCAAACGCGCCCGCGATCTGCTCACCAAGCGGGTGATGAGCAAGCAAGAATACGACGAGATGGACGCGGCCCTCAAGGAGGCGCGCGCCGCTCTCGCCTTGGCCCGGGCGCGCTTGCAGAAGACCGTGCTGCGCGCGCCCTTCAGCGGCATCCTCGGTTTGCGGCAGATCAGTCCCGGCGATTATGTCAAGAAGGGCCGGGATCTGGTCAACCTGGAGGCCATCGATCCCATCAAGATCGATCTCCGCATCCCGGAGCGCCACGCGGCTCAGGTGCGGCCGGCCCAGCGGATCGTCGTTAAAGTCGAAGCTTTCCCGGAGGCTGTCTTCGAGGGTGAGATCTACGCCGTCGACCCGCGCGTCGATGAAGCCTCCCGTAGCCTGCGGGTCCGGGGCCGCATCCCCAATCAGCACCTCAAGTTACGGC
>JALZJW010000230.1 GCA_030859565.1 Pseudomonadota bacterium | reverse complement strand
GCGCCCAGATCCGCATCACGGTGCGCAATGTCTGGATCGCCTTCTCAGAAGCTTATCCCTATGCGAGCCTCTTCCAAGCGGTGCTGGCCCGAGTGCAGCAGATCCCCTTGCGCTGTTAGCCCGAGCGTTGACCTGTTCCGTCTCCTGGTGCCAGGGATCCGAAAGGAGTCAGGGGATCCCTTGGCTTGCGATCACAGAATGCCTCAAACTACCTGCACTTATCGACAGAAACCTCCATGAGTTACTCGATTTGTCCTGTTGGCGTCTCGACCGCAGCGGCTAATTCAAGCGGTCTACTTTTCTGAGGTTCCTCATCAATGCCTTTAGCCCATGTATCAACACATTGGTGAGAAATGCGGGCTGGTTAGGAATCGTCTGTGCCCGGATTTCTTCAGCGACGCGGTGCTATTTTCCAGAGCTCGCCGTCCGCCTCGTCCGTCACCACGTACGGCGCGCCGTCCGGGCTTGCCGCAAGTCGCGCACGCGCTGACCGCGGTCGGCGAGGAGATGCTCCTCGCCGGTCACCCTGTCCTTCTTGAGGGTGAGGCGCACGAGCCGCTTGTCCTTGAGACCGCCGACGAAGAGACTGCCGCGCCACGCCGGGAATGCGACCGGCGTGGTGTTCGTGACGCTCGAAGACGAGACGGGCTACCTCAATCTCATCGTCTGGAGCAGCTTGGTGGACGGCCAACGAAAAGAGCTTCTGGGCTCACGCTTACTGGCGGTCATTCGAGAGGTGCAACGCGACCGCGAGGTGGCACGTACTCGCCCGCAAGCTTGAGGATCATACCGATCTCCTGGGCCGCTTGAGCACGCAATCGAGAAATTTTCATTAGGGCCGAGCGGGACAGAGCCTAATCCGTCCGACAGCGGACCCGCCCATCGCCAACACGGAGCAACCTGTGGATGTCAGAGCGACACTCAAACCCGGTCAAAAGGGACCAGACGACGCGCGATGACCCCTGCACCGCTTTCCCAAATGCTCGACCCGGGAATACAATCCCCTTTAATTTAAAGTGAACGGTTTCGACCCGCAGCTCCGGTGTGGTCGCTGCTTAGTCCAACAGACATTTATCCGTCATGCTGGACAGCGCCTGACGGATAAATGCTTATTTGTTAGAGCGACCGCAAGGGAGCCGACCTTTCGGAAGGAGGTCTCGAACGTCTTACCAGATGGAGACGATGAAGCGGATGAGCTTGTTTTGATGCTAGAAGACTTGAGCCCTCGCTTATTTAGTACTCTCGGTGCGGTTGCCCGAGCACTAGGAATGACAACTCACGAGGAAGACCCTTGCGCTGGGGCTTCGTCATCTTGTGCTGACGCGCCCGGAGACTGAGCCTTCTATGCGATTTCTGTTGTTCGCCCCGTCCCTGAGGCTCACCCCTTCGGGGCCATCCTTCGGATGTTCAAAATCGCTCCCGGCGATTCTGTCGTCAGTTCACACCTTTGCGCTTGGGCCTGCGGCGCTTCGCATTCCTGCTTCGCTTGCAAATCCGGCCCAGTCCATCCATGGCCTAGGCGTTCGCGGCACGTATCCCGCTTATCCCGCCGCTCACCCTTTAGACCACCCCTCGCGGGCTTGCCCTTACCGTCGGCTAGTAGTTTCATCATCATGGTTATACTCACTATTGATGACCAGGTTCTCCTACAGGGGACTTCCACCCCATCAGTTCATGTCCCCATGTCGGGCGTACACAAGGCGTTGAACCGGACACGCGCCCGGGCCTCTATCACCGTTTCCGACACACCGGACCACCGCGAGATATTTTTTTGCCCAAACGCGTGCCGGTTAACTAAACGTTGGACGACAATGTAGGGGCGTATCGACGATGCCAACTGAGGAATTCGAAGATGTTCTCCGGTTCTGGGTGCCCCAGCAATTGAGCGGCGATCATGCGGCGATAGTCCGCCAATTCGAATGGTGGTTTCGCGGAGGAGCGGACTCTGCCGTCGCCGAGCGGTTTCCACTAGTGCTGGAGCAAGCCACGCGAGGTGAACTCGACCACTGGTCGCACAGGCCACGACCTCGGCTCGCGCTCATCATCGTCCTCGATCAGTTCTCCCGATCACTCTATCGGGAGACTGCACGAGCGTTTGCGCAAGATCAGAAGGCTCTCGCTCTAGCGCTTAAAGGAATCGAGATCGGTCACTACGCGGCCCTCGAGACTCCGTGGGAGAAGACTTTTTTCTTTTTACCCTTGGGGCACTCCGAAGATCTCACGCACCTGGAGGTAGCGGTCAAGCTTGCAGAGGAGCTCGTGAAACAGGCGCCATCGGAGCTACGTAGGGTGCTGGAGCATTCCGCGGCGCAAGCCCGTGGACATCGAGACGTAATTGCCCGCTTCGGTCGTCATCCTCATCGCAACCCAGTCTTAGGGCGGCAATCCACCCCGGAGGAGCTCGACTACCTTGCCAGCGGCCAACTCGTACATACGCGCCCTCTGCCGCACTAGCAATCGGGAAAGCTGCCGTCCGCTCCACACGGGGCGCGCCAAAAAGCGGCTCGCCTGTAAGCCACGAGATTACGTCGGTGATGTTGCTCGTTGAATCATGCGGTTGACGCTAGCGTTGTCCTCTATAGCGATGAGTTCTACCTCGGGATGTCGAGACGCGAAAACTCTAAAGACCGGCCCGAGGCGCCGAGTTTATGGGCGTTTTGGCGTCGCGCGCGAATGCGGGCCAAGGGGGTTGTCGGCTCAGGTACCTTATACCTTATACTTCAGATCAAGAGCGTGTGGGTCGATGTTTCCGGCAAACCGATAGGCTGGTTCGGCAAGTAGAAATTATTTTTAGCGGGCAGGGTTGCGTACACCGCGCTCGCCCCACTCTTCTTTTCGGACCACGTCGCCGGCCTGCGTCCCCGGCGTGACTTGGCCTTGGTAGATAAGGTAACGGCCACCGTTTTGACCGCGTGTGGCCGCATGCTCGGTCCAGGTCCAGAGATGCCCGCTCACGGTATCCAGGATGACGACCTTCTCGGCCCCGATCCCCATTTGATCCCCGAGCGGTAACATCTGGTAACGGCCATCCGCGTGGACAAGACCCGGTAGGGCCAAAGTAATCAGCGCGGCGCAGATCATAATTTTCATAGCGTCCTCCTTATATAAGCTCTATTGACTCGCCGCGGCGCCGGTACGTTCGCGAGCGTCGCGGTGTAGATAGCTTCGCGGGGCGATGCATTTTCTATACCCCGAGGCGGAAACCGATACACCCGCGGCCGCTCACGCAAATTGATTTCCGCTTAGCGAGCAGTTAACCTTGGCGGCCTTTTGAGCTTAAGAGGAATGGGCAGGATGAGACCTCGGCTGGTGGCCGGCAATTGGAAGATGCATGGCACGCGCGCAGCGGTTGAAGCTCTCGTCGAGGAACTAAAACGCGGGATCGACGCCGCCGTGCGGGCCGAGGTCGCGGTGTGTCCCCCGTATGTGTATTTGCCCTGCGTCGCGGAAAGGCTCGCGGGAACGGCGATCGCGCTGGGAGCCCAAAATCTTTGCAGCGAGGAGTCCGGCGCTTACACGGGCGAGGTGTCAGGTTTGATGCTGAGGGACTATAATTGCCGGCACGTGATCGTCGGTCATTCCGAGCGCCGGACGCTGATGGGCGAAGACGACGATCTGGTGGGGCGAAAGTTCGCACGCGCGCTTACCCACGGGTTGATCCCGATCCTCTGTGTGGGTGAGACTCTGGCCGAGCGGCAGGCAGGCCGGACGGAGCAGGTCGTGGCGCGGCAATTAAACGCGGTACTCGATCATGCCGGCATCGCGGCGTTTCGCGCGGCAGTCGTCGCCTACGAGCCGGTGTGGGCGATCGGCACCGGGCGGACGGCCTCGCCCGAGGAAGCGCAAGCCGTGCACGCCTTCGTCCGGCGCTGT
>JALZJW010000229.1 GCA_030859565.1 Pseudomonadota bacterium | reverse complement strand
GAACAGATGATCCGTGCTTACGTAAAGAATCAGGACGATCTCGATCGCCAAGAAGATCTGTTTAACCAATAGCCCCTTTTAGGGGCTTACCTCAAGCCACCTGCTCTGCAGGTGGTAGGGTGACTTCCTCCCAGAAGCTGCGCAGACGCGCGACGCGGTTCTCCGGCGCATTGCCAGCGATGATCGCCGCGTTGATCGCGCCAATCGAGATACCGGCCACCCAATCCGGCAGATATTCGGAGGAGGCCAGCGCCTCGTACACGCCCGCCTGGTAGCTGCCGAGCGCGCCACCACCTTGCAGAACGAGAGCAACTTTCTTGTCATACAAAGCCGGCCGCGCCGGTGGCTTGCGATTAGTCATTTCTATATTCGCGATGGAAGCGCCTTTGCCCTGGAGGGCCAGATTGACCGTCTTCGTCATTACTCTTGCCATGTGCTTCACCTTTAGATTTGGGATGCGCGGCTTCAAAACCACCCGCGCTGAGGTTTTAACCGTACCTTCTTGCGCCCGTCTTCTCAGCCTCCGTGGCACGCGCCCCTGCCGCGAGCAGATAGTCGTAGAGGACCCGGCCATAGGGCAAGGTCAGATCGGCAACGAAATGCGTGCCGCCGACGATCTTTCTCACCGGCAGGTCGGCGACGGGCGCGTTGACGTGGGGCACGAGATGCAGGCGGGCCGGTCCGCTCCAGGCCCCCTTGACATGAATATCGCTCAGGTTGTAGGCGACCAGCTGCGCAATCGCAAGCGACCCATCGACCTCCGGGATGAGCTTCAGGTTCACCTGGGTCTTGCTCATCTTCTCAACGATCTCGCGCGGGTCACAGGCCAAGGGATTGCCCTGCGGGCAGATCAGGTTCTCGTGCTTGTAGCCCATGGTGCCCATCGCCACCATCTGCCCGGCGTACTCAAGGGTCCCCGTGAGCGTGTCGCTGGCGATGTGGAGTCTCGGTTTCGCATGCTTTTTGGGAAAGCCCCAGATCTCGCGGCCACCCGCGATGGGCGGTTCGCAGTCGAGATACATCTGGGCCGTGAAGTTTACGTGCTCCCCCTCGTAACTGCAGGGGATGACGATGCCGGATTCCGTATAGTCGCCGAAGCCGGAGCTGTCCGGCATGCGGATGAACTCATAGAGCACGGTGTTAGCTCCATCGGGTACGAGCGGTTCCGGCAGCGCCTCGCGGATGGCATCTCTGTCGGACTCATAGGTCACGATGAAATACTCCCTATCGATAAAGCGATAAGGCCCGCGCGGATAGCTCGGACTCGCGATCGGCATGGAAGCCTGACGCAAGATGTCGTCGTGTTTCATGATCTTCTCCTAGGAATACTCGTTTTAGTGGGCCGTCCATCCGCCATCGACGGGGATGGCTGTCCCGGTGATGGAAGCCGCCTCATCGCTGCACAAGAACACGGTGAGGGCGCCTAGCTCCTCCACGGTCACGAACTTCTTGGTGGGCTGTTCGCCCAGCATCACCTCCCGGATCACCTGTTCCTCGGTGATGCCCCGCGCCTTGGCGGTATCCCGGATCTGGCCTTCGACCAGCGGCGTCCTGACGTAGCCCGGGCAGATCGCATTGCAAGTGATCCCGGCCTCCGCGACCTCCAGCGCCACGGTCTTGGTCAGCCCGAGCAGCCCGTGCTTGGCCGCGACATAGGCCGACTTGAACGGCGAGGCGACCAGGCTATGGGCGGAGCCGATGTTGACGATGCGGCCAAAGCCCCGCGCCTTCATGAGCGGGATCGCGGTGCGGATGGTGTGAAACGCCGAGGAGAGATTGATGGCGATGATCGCATCCCACTTGTCCACCGGAAATTCCTCGATGGGGGCGACCTTCTGGATCCCGGCGTTGTTCACGACGATGTCCACGCTGCCGAGGATCTTCCGGGTCTCAGTGATCATCTCGACGATCTCGTCGGGCTTGCTCATGTCGGCGGCGTTGTAGATCACCTCGACATCCGAGGCCGATTGGATCCCCTCCCGTACCTGTTCGATTTCCGAGCGATCCCCGAAGCCGTTCAACACGATGTGGGCTCCGGCCTGTGCTAAACCACGGGCGATGCCGAGCCCGATACCGCTGGTGGAACCGGTAATCACTGCCACTTTTGCTTTGAGCATGTTGGCTCCTCCTCTTGAATTGATAGGTTGTCTGGACGACATGGGGTCATGACCCGAAGTAGCGCTTGCCTAAATCGGTTTCTCTATCTTCCTTGGGACTATTGGAGTTGTTGAAGCTGTCGAGTCCAAACCACGAGATTCTGCAGTAGCTGGCGGATAAAATCTTTCGTCGCCTCATCGGTCAGATTTCCCTCCGCATCAAACCGCTCGGCAGCATTGCCGATCATGACCTCCGGCTGGTTGACGGGGAAGACATTGAGGAAGACGAACATCTGGCGCAGATGATATTGCGCCCGCGCCGTGCCAATTGTCCCAACCGATGCGCCCATGATCGCCGCCGGTTTTCCAGACCACGCATTGTCTCCATATGGTCTGGACGCCCAATCAATCGCGTTCTTCAACACCCCAGGGACGGAGTAGTTGTATTCCGGCGTCACGATCAGAACGGCATCCGCTTTCCGTATTCGGGCCTTTAACTCCACGACTTTGGCGGGTGGATTCTGCTCCTCGTCCTGATTGAAGGCGGGGATGCCATCAAGCTCAAAGATGTCGATGGTCGCGTCTTCAGGCACAAGCTGCGTTGCCGCGCGCAGGGCGGCACGATTGTACGACCCGCAACGAAGACTACCGGCGATGCCGAGAATGCGAACGGGTTTGCTCATTTACGCTCTCCTTACGGTTCACTCTTTGTCGTTCGTGACTAGGTTTTTTTCGTCGGTATCGACGACAAAGACGGCCAGCAGGCGTGCGGGTTGAGTGTCACTGTCATTTGCGCTGACGCCATGATGATCGCCAGGTACTTCGGCGAAGCTCTCGCCGGCGCGATACACCTTTTCCGGACCGTCATTGATTTTGCTACGAATTGCACCCTCCAGGACCGTTGCATAGATGAAAGCCGAGTCTGGATGGGTATGCGCGGGCGATGAGCCACCCGGCTGGTATTCGACAAGCACGCCTTTCATGCTCTTGCCGGGCACATTCGGAAGGGCGCGATCAAAGACCAGCGTTACCTTGGCCTTATCAGTAGTTATCAGTACAGTAGACAAGTCATCGGCTGAGGCTGCGCTTACGGAGAGAGCTGCGAAGGCAACTCCGCAGAGAAATCTAGTAAACATTTGTGTTCTCCTTCGTTGATACAAATTCGTGGATACAAATCCACCGTATGACGCCCTCATCCCGATCGACCTGATCGCGGATCGAAAGGCGTATTCTTCGGAAAAGCATAGACAGGTGAACGCGCAGTTCATTGCCGATGCGGCGGACGACTTGATCTGGGCGCCGACCCTGCCTCGCTAACTTCCTTTTGAGGTATAGAGCGGCTGAGCCAGTCCTCGAAACGCGTCGGGGCGATGCGCGGGTTGTCGCCCGGGATGAGCGATTGATCATTCAACTCTACGCCGAAGTAGCGTGCGTGGACATCTGTGACCACCTCGCGTGGATCTTGGTTTGCGCTCAAGAATCGCTGGACAAGTTCGGCGAGACGTACCCGTTCGGGACCGGCTATCTCGATCGTGCCGTTCACCGGCGCCCCGAGTGTGACGTCGGCCATTGCTGCAGCCACGTCATCGGACACGATGGGCTGCACAAGGGCTGGTGACAGGTGAACCGTTTGCCCGACGGTCCCCGATTGGGCAATGCCGCCCATGAATTCGAAGAACTGCGTTGAGCGGACGATCGTATAGGGAATCTTGGAAGCCTTGATCAGGTTTTCCTGAGCCATCTTCCCGCGGAAGTAACCACTCTCCTGAAGGCGGTCGGTGCCGACAACCGACAGCGCAACGTGATGTCCCACGCCAGCGGCCGCTTCCGCGGCAAGGAGGTTACGACCCGACGTCTCGAAG
>JALZJW010000228.1 GCA_030859565.1 Pseudomonadota bacterium | reverse complement strand
CTTCCTCGAACTGCGCTTGGGTAAGCGATCCGCGGCCGAGATCGTCGCCTAGCTCCTGGAAGCGTTGGCGGTAAACCGCGAGCGCCGCTTCCTGCGGATCACGGCCGGGCAACTCGCTCCGGCGCACAAGCGGTGGCCCCTGAGCCGACCCTCCCCCTTGGCCCTCGCTCGCCCGAGACGCCAAAACGCTCCGAAACATAGCGCCTCGGGCCGAGGAAGGGCCCGAAATTGCCCCGATCCCAGGCCGAGGACCCGTATAGGACCCGTATGCTTGACAGCTCACGAGCCCAGCCGTACTCTACCTCTTGGCGAAAAAGGGCGTTTGAAATTCCCTATTCCTCCTATTCCTTTCCAACCTCAACCTTCAACCCTGAGTCCAAAATGAACCGTATGTGGCACAAACTGATCGCGGTCGTCCTGCTGGGCGCGTTCGCGGGCCTTGGTCAGGCCCAACTCCCCCCAATGCAGCCGACTCCGCCGGGGTCTCTTCCCAACCCCGACGAGCCCGACCTTCAAGGTGCAGCTTGTCGGCAAAGACAAACTCCGGCTGCCCGACGGGAGATATGACTACCCGGTCACGAGTTTTGTGGAGAAATCGTTCCGCACTCCGCCCAGCCCGAGGTCGTCCCAAGCGCGACGAAACCCAGCCCGTTCGGTGGAACGAAACTCGATACCAGGGTCCAATTGAAACCCGTCCCGATCATCGGAAAGTAAGTCTGACCAAAGGGGATCAGGAGTAACGCAACGCAACTCTTTAGCCACAGAGGACACAGAGAACACAGAGGAAGAACATCGTGAATTCCGATCCCTTGACAGAAGCCGTCATCACGAGCCTGTGGTTGGATATCATGGGATTCGAGCAACGTGATGCCTGTGGCAAGAAGGAGAGCATAGGTGTCGATCACAGTCAAATTCTTCGCGAGCCTGAGGGAACGCCTCGGGCAACAAGTACACATCGAGCACTGCCTTGGATACGTCAATACCGACATACTGTGTCATGGGTCTTCTCCCCTACCTTGTGAAAATACGGGCTCTAGCGCCCAAGCAACGGTTCGGGTTAGTAAGACAAACAGAGCATGGCGCATCACGCTTCTCCACGGGCTCGTGGCACCAGGTTAGGATCCTTGCTGCCATGCTCAAACCTACTCTCATACGGATTCAACTAACATACAAGGTTACATACGTTAGTTCTTAAGGAGTTGCATAAACGTGCTCCAAGCCGAGTTTGAGGCGTCCCGAGCGCTGGTCGCGCTTCGGATGGGCGCGCTGGGCGTTGTGGGATAAATACTGCAAAGCGCGTTGTAGTGTGTGATTGAATTGGCGTTGACAATGCAGCAGCGCGCGGAAGATCTCGGAGAGCGCATGATGAAGGCACATGGCGACTTTGCGGGTGGAGATGGGCGCCTGCCAGAGGCGCTGGGCCATATGGGCGCAATAACGTTTGAGCAGGGAGGCGCACAGGGCCGCCCAGAGCAGTCCCTCGGCGATGTTGGACTTAGAGGTTTCGAAGGCGTGGAGATTGGCGTAACTCTTCCACTCTTTGAACATGAGTTCCACTTGCCAGCGCAGTCGATAGGCATCGCAGATCTGTTCGGGGGCAAACTCCGGGCGCGGGAGGTTGGTCAGGAGGTAGCGCGGTCTTTTCTCCTGGGTGTTCCAAGTCACGATCAAGCGCCCCTCAAGCTCCCCCTCCCAAACGACATCGAGGTCAAGCGCTTGGTAGTTCGACACCTTGGACTTCACGCACTTGAGCGGTTGGTTCCTGAAACGTTTGATCTCCCGGCCGTCTGTGGTGTAGGCATGGCGAACCGTGGGATTGAGCGTGCCTTTGGCCTTGACGATAAAGTAGCCCCCGCAGACTGCGATCTCGCAGAGATCTCGCAGAGATACTCCTTGATGAAGAAGGCCCGATCGCCAAGAAACAATCCCCCGCTGAGCGTCTGAGCGGCAGATACGTGATGCACTTCGGACTCGCTGCCAGGGGTGAGCGTGACGATGTCCACCCCTTCGCTCAAGAGCTCCATACTGACGTGCAATTCCACCGCCGCGGGACTGATTTTCGTAAACCGCCCGGGAAAGGTTTTCTTCAAGGTTGACTTCACGGCAAAGGAGGTCCCGTCGTGGATCGTAATGCGGGTGAATCGCGCGAAGGGGCTTCCCGCCGAGAAGCGCAAGACCTCGCTCGTCAGCCTCGTCATCAAGTGTTCGCACAGGCTACGCATGAACACGGGAAAGGTACTCTTCGCCATCTGATTGTGAAACGGCTTGTATTGCACGGCGGCATCACACAACGCATTGAAGGCGCGATGAGCATCGGCGATGCTCTCCACACGCAGGGTGGCGAACACTTCAATCAAGCCAAGCGCCAGTCGATAGGGCGTGATCTCTCGTACCTGATGGCAAAACCGTACGGTCTTGCCCAAGGTATTCAACACCCCCTCGCAGAAAGTCTGTTTGAATCGATGGGCCACCGTGCTAACGTCTCTACCTCCATCCGATGTCTCCTGATTCGTTATTGGATAAACGATCAGATCGGGGGGGCACTACAAGTTTCCTTTACTTATCAATGAGTTTAAAGATCCTACCTATGTACAAGGTTAGGATGAGGGGAATCAAATCAAACACCTTTCGTCGATGCTTTCGATCCCCTCACCTCAACCCTCTCCCGGCGGGAGAGGGAGAAAAGACAATGTCTGTCCCGGAAGTACAGGGACCTTGGAGTGGTACCCCAAATTTCAAATATGTTGTGGTTAGCCTTTTTTTCACAAACTCTCAGTTGTCACGGAAGTTACGAGGTGGTTTAAACGCCCGTGCGTGGGTTAAGGCACGATACGGTCAATAGTCACAGCGATCGGTACGCTAGGGCGTTCCGTGAGCGAGATGGCGTTCGGCGTGTATCCCTCGAGATCGCCGCGCTGGGCGCGCGCTTCACCCGAAAGGGAGGCGCGGGCACCGACCACGACTGCATCGAAATTCGATAGCTTCATCTCGGGGGTCATGGCCTGCGAGTCGTCAAGTACGACGGTCGCGGGCAGGTCCCGAGCCCGGATGCGCGCGATGGCTAAAGGCATTCGGGGGCCACGAGGGGCACGGGCAAACACGAAGACTGTCGTGTCGGGACCAATCCGCTCTGTCAAGGATTTGTCCAGTGTCACCTGGACTTCGAGCCGCACCGCGTCTTTTACGCCCGTGGAGGTTCCGGCGCCGTTTTCGCCTAGTTGCGCAAGCTGCACGCGCACCAGGCGCTCCTGCTCGCTCCCCGCAGGTAACTGCTGCGCGAGCCGCTGCAAATAGCCGCGCGCCTCGGCTTTAGCGCCACGGTGGATGCTCGCCGCCGCCGCCAACCACAGTGCTCCCGGGTGTTCGGGGGCGAGCTTGAGCGCGCGTTCGATCAATTCGGCGGCTTGGCCGTCCAGCCGGCCGCCGTGCGACATCGCGATTGCGCGCGCATAATCGATGAGCAGATCGGGATTATCACCGAGAAGCCGATGCGCCCGGGCGAGTGCCGCCGTTGCCTTCACGGATTCGGCGAGCGCTAGATAGCTACGCCCGAGCAACAGCCAGCCCTCCCCAAGATCGGGGTCGGCGCCGAGCCGCGACTCGAGCGTCGCGATCGCTTCTTGGAGATGTTGGCGGCGGTTTGCCTCGTCCTCGGTCTGGCGCATCGCCGTGCCAACCTCTTCGGTAGCGCCGAGCCAGAGATAGCCGCCGGCCGAGAGGACCGGCACCACGATGGAAACGGCCAGGGCGGTGCGCCAATTGCGCGGAAGCTCTCGTGCTTGCGGCGCGATCGGCTCGGCGGGCAGGTCCCCCGCGAGTGCCGTCTCAAGCTCTTCCCGGGCTTCCTCGAACTGCGCTTGGGTAAGCGATCCGCGGCCGAGATCGTCGCCTAGCTCCTGGAAGCGTTGGCGGTAAACCGCGAGCGCCGCTTCCTGCGGATCACGGCCGGGCAACTCGCTCCGGCGCAC
>JALZJW010000227.1 GCA_030859565.1 Pseudomonadota bacterium | reverse complement strand
GTGCAGGATCCTAAAGGCATCGAACAAGACGCCGGCCCAAAGCCTACACGACGGTAGCTCGGGTCTACTGCTAAAGGATTCCAATGTACTTCCTCTTCCGCGGAATTCCATGATCGCAAAGCCCAGCATTCGTGGGCTATCATGTGCACTCCAGACGACCGTATCCGGACAGGGAATCGATCGTCTCACTCGGCCCCACGACCGTTATGAAAAGCTACCGTAAAGAACTCTGGTTCAATCTTCCGACCCGGGTCGGATTTGTGAACCTCACGCCGGACGTGGAGCAGTGCGTCGTGGAAAGTCGCGTCCAAGAGGGATTGGTTCTCGTCAATGCGATGCATATCACCGCGAGTGTGTTCATCAACGATGATGAACGTGGCTTGCATCATGACTACCAAGCCTGGCTAGAGAAGCTCGCGCCCCATGCGCCGGTCAATCAGTATCGACATAACGATACGGGTGAGGACAACGCCGATGCGCACATGAAGCGGCAAGTCATGGGTCGCGAGGTTGTGATAGCGATAACGGGCGGCCGGCTCGATTTGGGCCCCTGGGAACAGATTTTTTACGGGGAGTTCGATGGTCGCCGCAAGAAGCGCGTGCTGGTGAAAATCATCGGCGAATAACCGCACAACCTGCCAAAGCGTTCGCAACCATGCAGACTCGTTACAGCACATTACGCAGGCCGGGGCGCCGTCGCGAGCGGGGCGGCTCATGAACCATTGGTCGGTATTGCGTCTGGTGCGCATGCTGCCGGGGCCGAAGCCGCACAACCCGTATTTCGACGCGGCGAAGCGCCATCACACGCCGGCCGGCTTCCGCAACAATCATCCCCGTGTCCCGCCCACGCAGGAGGAGTTGGCACGCCTGCAACGCGATCTCCGAGCGCAGGCGCCGCCGAGCGCGCCGCAGGTCGACCTCTCGCCGGTGGCGCCGGATCTGGCGCTTCTGCAGGCCAACCGCACGCGGCACACGGTCACCTGGATCGGCCATTCCACCGTGCTGGTGCAGACGGGCGGACGCAACCTCATCACCGATCCGATGCTCTCTTGGCGCGCCTCGCCCCTGCCCTTTGCCGGCCCGCGGCGTCACCAGCCGCCCGGCATCGCGCTGCGCGATCTGCCGCCCATCGATCTGGTGCTAATCTCCCACAACCACTACGATCACCTGGACCTGCCCAGCGTGCGAGCGCTTTCGCGCCAGCGCGGCGGACCGCCCAGCTTCGCCGTGCCGCTGGGGCTGGAGCGCTGGTTCCGCCGCCGGCTGCCCGATGCGAACGTCGTGGCGCTCGACTGGTGGGAGAGCCGCGCGGTGGCAGACGTCGCGGTGACGCTGGTACCGGTGCACCACTGGAGCGCGCGCACCCCTTGGGACGGCAACGGCAACCTCTGGGGCGGCTGGGCGGCGGAGCGCGCGGGCTTCCGTTTCTTCTTCTCCGGCGATACCGCCTACTCGCAGGATTTTCCCGAGGTCGGCCGCCGGCTCGGCCCGTTCGACCTCGCCGCCATCGCCATCGGCCACTACGAGCCGCGTTGGTTCATGCGCAACAACCACATCAATCCGGAGGAGGCGGTGCGCATCCACGGCGAGATCGGCGCGCGCCGCTCGCTCGGCATCCATTGGGGGACCTTTGAGCGCCTGACGATCGAGCCCCTGGACCAACCGCTGCGCGATCTTGCCGCGGCACGACTGGCCCGAGGTGTGGCGGAGGATGAGTTTTTCGTCCTGCGGCACGGGCAGACGCGGGTGATCGAATGATCGGGGATTCGGCCCTCTGTAGAGAACCACGGGATCAAGCCGGCAACCGTTGCTATAACATGCGGCTTGTCCTGCCGACGTAGCCGCAACACTACCACGCCCGGATACTGGTTCGGTGGATACGTGCGAATATCCGCAAAATCCATATCCAATGTGATTAATGCGCGATCTTCGGTGCGGCATACTGACGCGATATGCGGATCGGCATGGCCGCCAAGTTTCTGATCGAGCACAGTCATCGCGTCGTAACCAGCCTTTTGTAGAAGTACGACTATGTCCACGGGCAAGTTCTCGTCGATCTTGAACTTCATCCGGACGGTTTATGCCGACAACCGAAGGACGCGCTCACGTGCAAGCTCGGCAGCGTAAGCGATGGCGGCTTGAATCGCTTCACGGCTAAGGGAAGGGTAGCTGTGGATAATCTCCTCGGGAGTAAGACCCGCAGCCAAACTGTCCAGCACCACCGACACCATGATGCGCGTACCCTTGATACAGGCTTTGCCATGGCAAACGGCGGGATCCACCGCAATATAATCTGACCAGCTCATAGTTCGCCTTCACGGAGAGAAAAGCTGATTTTACCCGTGCCTTGGAATATGTGTATCCGCGCCTTCGATCTTTCACTACGCCAACTGGTCGCAGATTCGTCCCTAAGAAGTTGTGAAAAAACCGTCGCGAGCGAAGGGAAGTCGCGTCCGCCGGAGCACAGGACCGTTTCGCCGGGAGCGAAACGGAGCGCAAGCCCCGAAGGGGCGAGTCTCAGGGACGAGACGGAGCAACTGGAGTGCATGTTGAAATACATGAGGATTCCGAGCACCGCCGGAACGCGAGATCCCGAGCGCAGTAGGTTTTTTCACAACCCTCTAAGCCCTCAATCTTTCCGAGAACCCGGAGCACCACCGAAGGATCAAGCGCCTCGAGTTCCTTTCTCGCAGAACGGGCAAAACGAATCGAGTATTCAGGCACGCCCCTTCCGTTTGCCTGCTCTCTCGATCCGGGCCTTCACGGCAGCCAAGGATTCACGAGGTTCTTTCCCACGGCGATGTGCAAGATAGGCATCGTACATATCCCCCCAAAGGGCCCCGTGACGCTTAAGGTCTATTAGCACAGCCTTTTTCCGGCCAGCGCGGTCAACTCCGAACTCAACCCCAGGGATATCCATAGAACCTCCGCCACTAATTGTGGACGTATTGAAAAGTATAGCAGTCATAGCCCAGATGAAGCGCAGCGAAATCCGCGAAGACAAGAGGCGTGTCTATTCCCCGGCTCGCAGTTTATTCCCTCCGGTCTACACGGACTTCCGCTGAACCTAATCGAACCTGGCCCCTCAATTCCGATGAAATTTGCCCGCGGCAGCGGCGGTAAGTGCCATTCGGCTATAGTTACAAAATCCAATCACAAACGGGAAAGGAGCCATGCCAAGGGACTTCAAGGGCCAAGCTGCGGGGACAGAATTTCAAAGGCTGGGACAAGATATGAAACGCTTCCGTATTGCCTTCTCCTTTGCCGGAGAAAACGAGACTTCGTCGCCAAGGTCGCCGCCATTCTCGCGAAGAAGTTCGGCCAGGAAAAAATCCTCTACGACAAATATCACGAGGCTGAGTTCGCCCGCTACGACCTCGGTATCTATCTGCCAAAGCTCTACCGCGACGAATCCGACCTTGTCGTCGCAGTCATATGCCCGAACTATGATGAAAAGCTCTGGACTGGCTGGGAGTGGATGGCCATTTATTCGCAGCTTAGCAAGAAGGAAGGGAGCAAGATTATGCTCTCCCGGTTCGAGTTTGCACAAGGCGCTGGACTCTTTGACCCCGCCGCTTTTGTCGAACTCGACCACAAAACGCCAGAACAAGTTGCCAAGCTCATCCTCGAACGCCTCGCTATTAACGAAGGCAAACCCAGGGACTACTACTGCGAAAACGGCGAGCCCCCAAAGACCTCCACCCCCAACAACCTTCCCCGCCTTCAATACTTCTTCGGGCGCGAGGCGGACTTGAAAAAGATCGCCGATGCCCTCGCACCGGATGCGCGTGGCTGGGGCGCGCTCGTTGATGGCCCCGGCGGTATCGGGAAGACTTCGCTCGCCATCCGCGCCGCCGAGCTAGCCCGGATTTCTCACCGATAGCCAAGAAAAAGGCCGTATCTCGTGGCATAATATGTGTTCGATCAGCATGTTATGCACAATGACGAGGACGGCTTTATGGAAACACAGTGTAACGG
>JALZJW010000226.1 GCA_030859565.1 Pseudomonadota bacterium | reverse complement strand
GCCGATACGGAGGGAAGCGACATCGAGGCGGCCATCCTGAGCTTGCTCGCGGCGAGTCCCGACCCGCTGCCGGTGTCCAAGCTAAAGGCAGGACTGCGTACGCGTCATGATCTGCCGGTCCGGGAGCTTGAAGCGCTGGTGGCTAACCACGTCGGCCGCGGAACCGTGTTCCGATATGCGCCGCTCCGCGGCGAGGGATTCCGCTACTGGGACCGCGACCGCGGCCATTACCTCGACACCCTCATCGAACGCGAGCTTCGCGGCGCGGCGCTTCCCATCCACACGCTTCGAGGCCGCGTGGCCAGACGCCTGGGGGACGCTTCCGAGACGGAGCTGCGAGAGCGTATCGAAGGGCTGCTGCGGGTGGGGAGGCTACATGAGCTACCGCGCGCCCCGGGTAGCCGTTCGGCGCGCCTGAGCGTCAGGCCGCCCGATCCCAAAGCCTTTCTGAGTGGCTTGATTCAGCGCTTGGTTCAAGCCATCGAGGAGGAAAGCCTCAAGCTTGAGGCCTGCGGTCTTACACGCTCCGCGAGCTATGCCGCGGCGCGGGCCTTATTGGAAGAGAGCGTGCTTTACGGCCGGCCGGCAGCGGACGGAGTCTCGTCGCACGTGGACAGTGCCGTCACGGAACAGGATCTCGATCACCAGATCTTGGAGCAATTGCGGCGCTTGAGCGCGGATCTTCGCCATGGCGGGTTGGTCTCGACCCGCGAGCTACGCGGCACGCAACCACGCTTCGCGCACGAGCACGCGGCTTTCGACCGGGCGCTCCTGCGGCTCGCGAAAGACGGAAGGGTATGGTTGTTTCGCCACGATTTTCCAGCGAGCCTCACCGAATCGGAGCGCAAAGCGATGGTCACGGATGGCCGCGGCAATTACTATAACGGGATCTCTTTCAAAGAATAACGCTTCATCATGGATATCACTAATCCTTTTGCCCAGTCCATCGTCACCGATGCCTGGCAGGCGCCGCAATCCGATGTACCGATGATCCACGCCGGAGTGTTCGAGCTTTGTTGTGAGGTGCTCGAACAGGTGCGCCGATCCGGCGGCAGCCGATCCGTGCTCCTGCACGGGCTCCCGGGAAGCGGCAAAACCCATCTGCTCGCGCGCATTCGCACCAATCTCAACGGCGTGCCGAATGACATGGCCGCGACGGTGCCCGTGCCCCTCCCCCCGAACGTATTGTTCATCGCCGTGCGTCTGCGCTCCGGCGCCAGGATGTTGTGCCGTCATCTTCGCCGCACCCTCGCGGCCGATCTATTTCGCCCCACGCGCCTGGGGATGTCGCAACTCGAGCAATTGCTCCTTTACCGCTTCGCGCAGTTTCTCAAGGACCGGAAGAAAGCCCAGAAATGGTGGATCGATCTGCGCCAGCCCCAGAAGCCGCGGCGCTGGTGGTTGTTCGGAAAAACCGATGAGGCCGGGCGCGCGAAGCAGGAAATAGAAGCTATGATCGAACGCCTCGACGAGCAAGCGGCGCTCGGCAGAAACCTCAGTGCGATTTTGCGCCATTTGGCCTTGGGCCGCCATCGGCGGAACGTACGCGATTGGTTGCACGATGGGGTACTACCGGACGGCGTGATGCGGGATCTGGGTTTGGTGGCGGCGCCCGAGGACGAGGATCCCGAGGAGCAGGCGCTCGATATGGTCTGCGCCGTGAGCCGGCTCGCGGATTCCAATACGCCGCTGGTCCTCTGTTTCGATCAGGTGGAAGCGCTGCAAACGTCCCCCGACGACGTGGAGGGTCTGTATGCTTTTGGCCGGATGGCCAGCTCGCTTCGCGACAAGACGCGCAACACCTTGTTGCTCTCCTGCGTGCAGACGGCGTTTCTGGACAAGCTCGATGAGATCATTCGGGGCGCCGACATGGACCGGCTGGCCGAAAAGGCCGGTCTGCTCAAACCACTCTCGGTGGAGGAGGCGCAACGCTTGATCCCGGTGCGTTTAGATTCCGCGCCGGCGGTGGCAAAGATGCGCAAAGGTCAGTCGAACAAGCTTTGGCCGCTCAAACCGAACCGCATCGCGGAATTCATGGATGGGAATCCCGCCTGTACTCCGCGTCAGTTGATTTCGTTTTGTGAGGACGAATTCGAGAAATGGCGCCACGGCCAAGCGCAGCCGGCGACCTCATTAGAAGAATTCTTGACGCTCCAATACACTCTCGAGTACGGGCAAGCGCTGCGATCGAGTCATTCCCATCAGACGGACGAAACCTTGGCGCACGGATTACCGCTGGTACTCGCGCTCTTGGGGCGCGGCAAGCAGGTCGTGGACACCGGCCACAAATACGCCGATCTCATCTTCGAGGCTGATGCCGGGCGGCTGTATATCAGTTTTTGTAACCAGGCTGGCAATCCGTTGACTGCGCGCCTGGCGAAGCTTCGCGAGGCGGTGGAACAGGGGCGGATCGCTAATCTGGTCGTGGTCCGGGATAGCCGCTTGGCGATTTCGCAGCACGCCAAGAAAGCGCAGGAACACTTGGATGCGCTCACGCAGCGCGAGGTGACTTTGCTGCGCCCCTCGGCGGAGGGATTGGCGGCGATCGAAGCATTCCGCAGCCTGCTATCGGATGCCAAGGCGGGGGACCTCGCCAAGCGCGGGGAGGCGATCGGCCCGGGCGCCGTGGAAGAATGGTTTAAGGCGCATCTGCCGCCGTCCGTGGCTGATTTGGCGGAGGGTCTCACGCCCGAGCGGCGGGTGATCGGACGCGAGGCGATTTACGATGAGCTGTTGGAACTGGTGCAACAGGAACGAATCGTCCGCGTCGATGAGGCCGCCGAACGGCTGCACCGGGATGCCGAAACGATAGCCGCCTGTGCCGCGGGCCATCTCGATCAGTTCGGGATCTTGCAGGGACCGCCCTTGGTGATCTTCGAGAAGGTTGCCGCGGCGGAGAGCGCCGCTTAGCCTTATGGCTGTGTATTTGACCATGCCGCAGGTTCGGGCGGCGCTACTTGACAGCGGCGTCGAGCAGCGCGCGTCGACACAGCTTCTGGCGCGCTTGTTTATCGAGGTGATGGATGAGTTGCTCGGGCAGGGGCGGAGCCGCCACTGGACGGCGATCTTGGGCGATGAAGATCTAGATCGGGAACGGTGGCAACAGAAGCTCATCGAGCACGCCTATCGGGAGTGCGTCGCGCCGAGATTGCTGCGGCAGCGAGCCGATTTGGATCCCGCCGCCAAGGAGGTGTGTCTGTTTTGGGAAGCGGTCCAGAACCTCTGTACCTGGAGCGTGGACGCGCTTTGGGAGCGCTACCGCGCGCGGGGACGCGTGCCCGAGGCCGGACTATTCAATAAAATCGGCTTGGCGAAGGACCTTGAGCTACACGAGCCGGGCTGGACCGACGCGGTCCGTATCACGGATATCCGCGAAGCGCTTTGGCTCACACCGGGTGCCGAATCGTATTGCGCGATCGAGCTTTGCCTCAATACGGACGGGGAGGGCATCGAGCAGGCGTGTCTCTATCGCCTGTTAACACACTCGTCCTACCCGGCGCCGCGCGCACGCAAGGGGATGATGCGGCTGATCTCCTTCTCGCCGGCGCGCCAAGAAACGGCGATTGACATAGCTCGGCTGGACATGCTGCAGCGGCATGTGAAACACCTGATCGGACGCGCTGCCGGCGTGCTGCCCACGGGGTTGCCGGTCAGCGTGGACCCTGCAAGCGCGGCGCATAGCTATGTAAACCTGGGCAAGATGCTGGTTGAGATCCTGAGAAACTATGGGATCGAGGCCAGCGTCGCCGGCATGCCCGTGATTGAGCAAGGGAAGGTGCAGTTCTTGATAGAGCTTCCGCCGGGCATTCGGGTCACCCGGCCGGAAGCGCTCGCCGACGATATCAAGCAGCGCTTGCGGCTTAAGGCCCCGCCGCTGCTCGAGCACGTTGCCGGGCATCTATTCGTTAGTCTCGAGGTCCGCGCGCGCCCGATCTTCTTTTTCTGGCCGACGGGCTGGACGAGCAGCGCGAAATGATTTCGTCGAATCGCCGATCACACCTCGCCTGAGGTCGATCGGATCTCGGTGGGCGTGGGCAAACAATTTAAGGGCAAGCAGTACGCGGTACAGAAAGGCTATCCACCTCGGCGACGGCAGCGGCGCCCAGCGAACCCTGCCACCCGACTAGTTG
>JALZJW010000225.1 GCA_030859565.1 Pseudomonadota bacterium | reverse complement strand
CTCGCCCCTTGCCTGGTTGCTGCACCCGCCAAGCCCCGGCGCATCCGAAACCGCTTGGCATCAGCACCTCGAGAGTTTGACCGACGCAGCAATCAAAGGCGAGATCGAAGCGCTGGCATCGGCTTCGGAGGGTACGATCGTCTTGGCGTCGCCGCCGATCCCTGCGCGGCGGGCCCCCCCGGCCGAGGCGTCACCAAATCCCCGATTCGCGGCGCGTGTATTCTCGGGAACCATCCCCGAACCGTGGGCTATGACAAGCTTTTCGGCGCTGATGCGCGGGATGCCGGCCGAAGCGCGCGCTGTCGATGCGGATACCGAGCCGGATCCCAAGCCGGGCCCGGCGGACGTGCCGCGCACCATCTTTCATTTCCCGCGCGGTGTGACAGCGGGCCGCTGCCTGCATGCGGTCTTGGAGCATTTGGATTTTACGGGCTACCGGCCCGAGGATCTCACGGCCTTGGTCCGGCAAAGCCTCAAAGAATACGGCATCGCCCCCGAATGGAGCGAGGTGCTGAGCGGGCATCTCGCACAGGCGCTGCGCACACCGCTCGACGCCGAAGGGAGCCTGCGCCTCGACCGGATCACGCCGAGACAGCGAATCAGTGAGCTCGAGTTTCATTACCCCATCGCGGAGCTTAGGCCCGAGGTGCTCATGTATCTGATTGAACTGATCGAACCGTGGGATCCCGAAGCATGCCAGGCGCTGGCCGGATGGGGGGAGGGGGCTTGCGGCTATATGAAAGGTTTCATCGATCTGGTTTTTGAAACCGAGGGACGCTATTACTTAGTGGATTATAAGAGCAATTGGTTGGGGATGAACCTCGAAGATTACCATGCGACCCGCCTGCCGGCAGTCATCTCCCAGGCGGGCTACCATCTTCAGTATCTCCTGTACACGGTCGCGGTGCATCGCTACTTGCGGCATCGCCTCGCAAGTTATGACTACGAGCGGGATTTCGGCGGCGTCTATTACCTCTTCCTCCGCGGCATGAATGCGCGGCGCGGCGCCGGCTACGGGATATTTTACCGGCGGCCGGAGCGCGCCTTGGTCGAGGCGCTGGATCGGTACTTCCTCACCGGCGCGGCGGCCGCCGGCGAGCCGGCCAAAAGTTGTCCATAACCGCCGCGGAAGCGGCAGGCCGGGGATGCGTTCGCGGCGGCGAAGTTGTACCGGATTTCGCTACGCTTCATGGGTTACGACCCCGGTCGTACCAACACAACCTTGGGGGCCAGGCCCTTTCGGATTGCACGTTTGCAAAACGCTTTGTCGAGCGTGTACAGCGGGGTATCACCAACACTCCCGAGATGCAGTGCGTCCGCGAAATCTGCACCGTGTTGGTAATACGTGAGCGCCCCACGGACAGCCGCCTCGTCTTCCATCACCACGCCTTCCGATCCTAGGAGAAAAGCCAGGAACTCGATGATCTCGGCTGGCGTGAGTCCATAACGCGCCCGCAATACCCATTCTGTTTCCAGCACGACGGACTTTGGGATGAGCACCCGATGTTCGTCCACTAGCGCTAATGCGGCGGCTCGTTGCTCCGGGTTGTCACCGACTGCAATGCGAACGACGAGGCTGGTATCGAAGGCAATCATTGCGCATCGTGCAGGTCCACGGGAGCAAATGCGTTTGCGTCGGACAATGCGGGCAGCCTCCGTCCGAATCCTCGCCATTCGGATAGCCGGTGCGATTTAGCGCCCATGGGACTCAATACGATGCAACCTTCTTCCAGGGTGACCGTTAACTCAGTACCTGGTATGACCTTCAGCCGGTCTCGGATAGCCTTGGGGATCACCACCTGACCTTTGCTTGTGAGTCGCGTCGTTTCCATACCGGAGACCAATGGTAAGTAAGATAAGGTAAGAATATAGTTACCGGCGGCGAGTGACAAGGGCAAACAGCGCTATGGCGCCGGAACGGGCGGCTCACCTTTTCGGATGGCTCCGCCTCACCGCGATGATGACGACAAGGTATGCGCTTAAGAACAGTGGGTAACGCTGCGCTTATACTCAACCGATGAGATGCTGAGCGATTTACCAAAATTGCGGTAGTAGTAGAATGCCAACGCCCGCCGTAGTACGTATGGGTGGCGCTTGCGGCGAGCGCGGGTAGTGTCTCAGTTTGGATTTCGGTTATCGGCCTTAGAGTGGCGGGGACGGTCCCTGCTCGACTCGTGTGTGGGGGTCATCCTCTAGTGGAAACCGAGCGTACCCAGCACGTCTGAGCGTATCAACGGGCTGGCCGCTGCGCCCGGACTCGACCCTCACCCATCGGCCCAGTAAGGGGGCGCTCGCCCCGCGATACCCCGGTATGACCTCCGCCGCCGCCTCTCCGCGTCCAGAAGCTCTCATTCTTGCTCCGAGGTGGGCCGGCGCCACCCCGCCA
Source organism: Pseudomonadota bacterium (assembly GCA_030859565.1). NCBI lineage: Bacteria > Pseudomonadati > Pseudomonadota > Pseudomonadota bacterium. The sequence goes on along the minus strand of JALZJW010000225.1, from coordinate 1,796 downwards.
TCCCAACTTCCGCCGCACCCCGACCCCTCGTAGGCAAAAGATAGGAGATTGTCTCCTCCAGTGGGTATTTGCTTCGGGCTGATTTTCAGCCCCATGGTTGCGAATATGGCAGCGATCGGATATTTATTAATCAACAAAACAGGCGGATGTTTTGCTCTCAGCGGACCCCAAGGGGGCTATCAGGCAAAGGGTAAACTGCGTCGAGGCCTAACCTCCATCTGTTGGCGGGTTGCCACACAACCTAACTCAACAACTGGCATGGAGGTTACGGCTACGTCGGATTCATCCTGATACGCTGATGCGCAACAACCCGTCACACCAACAACGTAGCATTGAGGGGCCACGATTCGCCCCAGGGGTTGAGACGTGGCTTCGCCAGCGCAGCAACACCTAAAGTCACTAGCCTTCGACGTTTTCGCAGTGGATGGGTGCGCGCTCGAGCAGCCGCACCTCAAGGTAAGTCGCCACCGTGGATCTCCTGGCCTATTGGAAACTCGATAACTATAGAAAAGATCTCGATGGTGGCGCTGGTTTCCACTTCAATTCACGACAGCCGCGTCTACACACATCCATCGAGCTTGGCGAACGGCTATGGCTGTTCACACGGCTGTTCATCCATGGCGAAGTTCAATTCCGGCTGTTGGCCAAGCTGGTCGTGCGCTCGAAGACGATTAATCCGCCAGACTACAAATACGGGCCATATCGGGTTTGGGGTGACTTCCAGACATCGGTCTACTACCGGGTGCGCGCCTTGCCGCAGGACGATATCTTCGAACTCTTGCAGGTTCTTCCACTGGACAGAGGTTCACTTTCTGGGCTGGACGAGATTCAAATCTCCCAAGCCTGCCAGTCCATCCGCGCGGTACAACCTAGGGCATCTGCGCTTCTTGAGACGTTCGCAGCGCAGCTGGAAATCGAAACGCGGGCCAAGGCCGTCGCGGATGAACGCAACTTGGAAGAGATCATCTACTCGAAGCCACAGGAGCAGCTGCGCCTGTTTCTCGAGAAAGAACACTCTGGTGTTTCGTCGCAAACACGAGAACAAATCGCCTCTTCCTACCGTAAGGACAGACAGCTCGTGGAGGAGTTGAACAGGCTCTACAACGGGCGATGCCAGGTGACGGGTTTCGACAGCCCACTTCTCTATGGCGCGCCGACCGCTGAGGCACACCATCGCCAAATGGAAGGTGGCGACTATAAATGCTCGAAACAACTAGGTGGGATCTCGGATGAGGGCTGGGAGATCCAGGCACAGACCCCGCTCTTTCGTGCTAAACGAGCAGCTGAACTAGCCAACTTACTCGACCTCTGGCGCGAGGTCACGAAAGTCTTTGGCGACAAGAAGGGCGTAGATAGGGTCAAGGCATTGGTGTCATCCTCTACCGGGCGTGACATACTGGCCAGGGTAATCAGAGTAGCGCGCGCGATGACGGTAGGCACCGAGATCGCGGACCTGACAGTGTGCGGAGCCATTGCCCCATACAACCATCTGGCTTGCGGGAAACTGGTGGCAATGCTGGCGGCCAAGCCTGAAGCAGTGATCGCCTACAAAGAACGCTACGAAAACGCGTACAGCATCATCGCATCCTCGATGGCGGGCAGATGCGTCAAAAGGCCTGCGCACCTAGTGTTTATCGGAACGAGCAGCCTGTATGGGCAGCGGCCCAACCAATACGACCGTATCTCTTACCCCTGTTCAAATCTGGGCGGAAAACCAAATGAAGCGATTCGGTATCACTACATTCGGGACACGTACGAAGAAAACAACGCCAATGGAGCGACCAGGGGTGTGGGGA
>JALZJW010000224.1 GCA_030859565.1 Pseudomonadota bacterium | reverse complement strand
CGCAGCATCTTTTCGCCGCTGAACCGATCGGTCTCCACGCCCGCTTGGATGAGCGGCTCGCTGGAGATCAACGACGCCCTCTCGCTGACTTACAACCGGTTGTACATCACGCTCTTCGGCCTGCTGGTGTTTCTCGCGCTGGTAGCGCTCCTGAAACACACCCGGCTCGGCTTGCAGGTGCGGGCGGTGGCGCAGAATCGGGCCATGGCCAAGGCCGTGGGGATCCGCACCGAGTGGGTGGATGCCATGACCTTCGGTTTGGGCTCCGGGATTGCCGGGATCGCCGGCGTCGCGCTCAGCCAGCTCACGAACGTGGGGCCGAACCTCGGCCAGGCGTACATCATCGATTCCTTCATCGTCGTCGTGTTCGGCGGCGTGGGCAACCTGTGGGGTACGCTGGTCGGAGGGGTGTCGCTCGGGATCGTCAACAAATTCCTCGAGCCCTACGCCGGGGCGGTGCTGGCCAAAATCCTGGTGTTGGTGTTCATCATCATCTATATCCAGAAGCGGCCGCGAGGCATGTTCCCGCAGAAGGGCCGGGCGGCCGAGGGTTAGCGTATGCTGCTCAAGCGCGATCTCGGCGGAACCCTATTATTGGCGCTCTTGGGTATCGCAATTCTCGTCGTGCCGGTGCTCAATCTAGCGGTGCCGGAATCCTCGTCGTTGCACCTCTCTACCTATACGGTCACCTTGCTGGGCAAATATCTCACCTATGCCCTGCTCGCCATCGCCCTGGATCTCATCTGGGGTTACTGCGGGATCATGAGCCTCGGGCACAGCGCCTTCTTTGCCTTGGGCGGGTATGCCATGGGCATGTATCTCATGCGCGCGATTGGCCCCCGAGGGGTCTATGGCGATCCCGTGCTGCCGGACTTCATGGTATTTCTCAACTGGAAAGAGCTCCCGTGGTATTGGTACGGCTTCGATCAGTTCTGGTTCGCGGCTCTCATGGTGATGCTGGTGCCGGGGTTGCTGGCGTTGGTGTTCGGCTGGCTCGCGTTTCGCTCGCGCGTGACGGGCGTGTATTTATCGATCATCACCCAGGCGCTCACCTATGCGTTGATGCTGGCTTTTTTCCGCAACGACATGGGCTTCGGCGGCAACAACGGCCTAACGGATTTCAAGACTCTCCTCGGTTTCGACGTTCACGCGGACAGCACACGGGCTGGGCTCTTCGTGGTCTCGGCGCTGGCCCTCGCGCTCGGTTATGTCGCCTGCCGCGCCGTGGTAAGCTCCAAGCTCGGGCGGGTGGTCGTGGCCATCCGCGACGCCGAGGATCGCACCCGCTTTCTCGGCTACCGGGTCGAGCTTTTCAAGCTCTGGGTGTTCGTCTTGTCGGCTGTGCTGGCCGGGATCGCCGGGGCCTTGTACGTGCCCCAGGTCGGGATCATCAACCCCAGCGAGTTTTCCCCCTTGAACTCCATCGAGGTCGTGATCTGGGTGTCGGTCGGCGGGCGCGCGACCCTCTACGGGGCCGTGGCCGGGGCCGGGCTGATCAACTACGCCAAGACCTATCTGACCGGGGCGCTGCCGGAGGTTTGGCTGTTCGCATTGGGCGGTCTGTTTGTCCTGGTGACGGTGTTCTTGCCACGGGGGCTGGTCGGTTTATTCCGCGGGCGCAAGGAGCCGCCCTGATGCAGTTTGAGCCGCAGCGGCCGCGCAAACCCGTGCGCCGAGTGGACTTGATGACCTATGGCTTCGGATCGGCGAGCGAGCCGGCTCCGGATCCCTCGAGTCTGCCGATCCTTTATATCGAGGATATCACCGTGAGCTTCGATGGGTTCAAGGCTTTAGACGGCCTATCGCTCTATGTCGATGACGGCGAGCTCCGCTGCATCATCGGCCCCAACGGCGCCGGTAAGACCACCATGATGGATGTGATCACAGGTAAGACCCGTCCCGATCAAGGAACGGCTTTCTTTGCCCGGAGCGTCGATCTCTTGAGCCTTACCGAACCCGAGATCGCCCAAGCCGGCATCGGCCGCAAGTTCCAAATTCCGACCGTCTTCGAGCACCAGAGCGTCTTTGAGAACCTGGAGCTGGCGCTCTACACCAACAAGGCGGTGTGGCCAAGCCTCTTCGCCCGGCTCAACGGCGCGGAGCGGGATCGCATCGAGGAAGTTCTTGCGATTATCGGCCTCACCGACTCCCGGTACCGCCGGGCCGGCGTGCTCTCCCATGGCCAGAAGCAATGGCTGGAGATCGGCATGCTGCTCATGCAGAGCCCGAGGCTCCTGTTGCTCGACGAACCGGTGGCCGGGATGACGCATGAGGAGACCGAGCATACCGCCGAATTACTCCTCTCCCTCGCCGGCCGGCACACCATTATCGTCGTCGAGCACGACATGGAGTTCGTGCGTTCCATCGGGCGCCGGGTCACGGTGTTGCACGAAGGGCGGATGCTGGCCGAAGGCAAGATGCAGGAGGTCCAAAACCATCCGCAGGTGATCGAGGTCTATCTGGGGGCATAATCGAAACAGGCTCACATGCTACGCGTCGCGCAATTGAACCACTATTACGGCGAGAGCCACACCCTATGGGATCTCGATCTGGAAGTCGCGGCCGGTTCGTGCACGTGTTTGATCGGCCGCAACGGCGTGGGCAAGAGCACGCTGCTCAAGTGCATCATGGGACTGTTGCCGCTCAAGTCCGGCGTCATGCGCATGGAGGCGACGGACCTGACTCCCCTTCCGGCGTACAAACGCGCGGCGCTCGGCATCGGCTACGTCCCCCAGGGGCGCGAGATCTTCCCGCTGCTCACGGTCGAGGAAAACCTCAAGGTGGGCCTCGGCGCGCGCCGCAACGGAGCGCGGCGGGTACCCCCGATCGTGTTCGAGACCTTTCCGGTGCTCAAGGACATGCTGCATCGTCAGGGCGGTGATCTCTCCGGCGGTCAGCAACAACAGCTTGCCATCGCACGCGCCCTGGTCCTGGAACCGCGGCTGTTGATCCTGGATGAGCCTACCGAAGGAATACAGCCCAACATCGTGCGCGAGATCGGCGACATCATTCTGCGCCTGAATCGGGAACATGGGTTGACGGTGTTGCTGGTCGCGCAGAAGCTCCCGTTCGCGCGCCGCGTGGCCGACCATTTTTGTATCATGAACAAGGGCCGCATCGTCGCGGCGGGCGCCACGGCCGAGCTCACCGACGCGCTGATTCAGCGCTATTTGGCGGTTTGACGCGCATGCGTCGCCGCTCGGTCCGGGTTTACCAAAGTCTCACGGTCCCGCGGGAGCGGGTGAGTCCAGGGCTGCACTTGGGAAGGCTTGCGACTCATCCCTGCCGGGTCAACCGCGGACGGGCGCTTTGACAGTAACACCGACTCAGACTAGTCTTAGACTAGGGTAGTGAGTCAGACCATGAAGCAGATAGGATCTTACGAGGCTAAAACCCATCTTCCCCGCCTGCTAAAGGAGGTGGAACGGGGCGAGACCTTCACCATCACCAACCACGGCAGACCCGTCGCCCGGTTGGTTCCCATCCGGCCAGCGACCCGGTCCGGGGAAGATGCCGTCGCTGCCATCAAGCGTGTGCGACCCGCGCGTAATTGTTCCGATATTCCGCTCGATACGGTGACCGAGGCCATGAAGCAAGGTCGGCGATGATGGTTGTCGATTGCTCGGTGACAATGCCCTGGCTCCTCAAGAACGACGCGAGCGGCTATAGCGAGAAAACACTGGACGCGCTGCTAACGGGATCCGCGATTGTACCGGCGCTCTGGCATCTCGAGGTGCAGAACGTGCTGCTGATGTTCGAGCGTCGCAAAAGGATCCTGCGATCGGAATCCGAGCAGTTCTGCCGACTCTTGGCTGATCTTCCTATTACCACGGACGATACGCCGGAGCGGGTGAGCACCGGAACAGCGGTAGCGCTCGCCAGAGAATGCGGATTGACGATCTATGATGCCGTTTATCTGGATCTGGCCATACGCACAGGGACCCCCTTCGCGACGCTCGACAAGGCCCTGCGCAAAGCAGCCAGACGCGCCAGCGTCAAACTATGGAATGGCTAGCAAGGTAGCCCGTATGCAGCGCAGCGGAATACGGGGAGGCCGGTGCCATGATCATTCCCGGATTCCGTTTCACTCCATCCATATATGGACTCCTCCCGATTTGCAAGCATTTTTCTCTTCGATTGCAGCAGTCGGTGAGCGCAGTTGCTCCCATATATCCGGCCTGTTGGTGAGGCCTTGGTCGCCTCCGGGCCCTGATG
>JALZJW010000223.1 GCA_030859565.1 Pseudomonadota bacterium | reverse complement strand
TTGCTGGCGCCCTGCATGAACAGGAGAGCACGCCCGGAGGATCGTCCGCGATGATCTGCGCCGCTCGCAACGAAGCGCCGGGCTTCCGCGCGGAATCATGGGCGGAAAGCCGGAAGCGACGTGAGGACGGCGCAGATGATCGCTGTTGGAGACAAACTCGGGAGTCTGCGCCGCGGGCGCGGGTGGAAGCGCAGTCTCCCACGGCGCAGCCGCGTCAGGAGGCGTTGCGGAACCTGGGTGCCGCAGAAAGGGGTCGGTCCAAGACGCTGCGGCTTGGACGAGGGGAGAGACCTCTCCCCCAGAAAAACAGCGGCCTGTTCTTCGAACCTGCAACAGAGCGCGGAGACTACTCGTCTGGGTGTCGAAAGAAGCAGACCACTGCGGTCGCGGGATCACTCGGAATTTCGACGAACGAGAAAACCCAAATCGTCGGGACTAGTATCTACTTGCATAAATCCGAATACTTACCTTCCAAGGTTTTGGCGCGGACATTGACCTTCGTCCACGCGAAGGGGGCGGCCTCCTCATTGTAGGCGGCGATGAAGGCGTCGATCTGCTCGATCAACTGCTGGACGGAACGGAAACTGGCTCCGCGCAGCGCCTTTGCCCAAAGAATACTAAACCAGACCTCCACCTGGTTGAGCCAGGACGCGTGCGTGGGCGTGAAATGGAAATGCACCTGCGGGTGTGCCTTGCTCCCGCGCTCCTTCTCCACGCGGTGGGTGCTTAGATTGTCGAGGATCACGTGCAGCTGCTTGCCCGGAGGCACCGCGACCAAGCGGTCCATGAACTCCAAAAACTCCACCCGCCGCTTACGCTTGAAATGGCCGGCGAGCACCTGCCCAGTGGCCACGTCGAGGGCGGCAAAAAGCGTGCTGGTGCCGTGACGCTTGTATTCGTGGGCAAAGCCGCTGAGCGCCCGCCCGTCGGGCATCTTCAGCCAGCCCTGCGCCCGCTCCAGCGCTTGGATGCAGGGCTTCTCGTCGAAACTGAGCACCACCGCATTCTCCGGCGGAGCCAAGTAAAGGCTGACCACATCGGCGGCCTTTTGGCTAAACTCCGGATCGGTGGACACACACCAACGGCGTCGCCGTTTCAGACTAATGCCCAGCGTGCGCAGCACCCGCCAGACCCGATCCCCGCTGACCCCGAGCGCCTTGGCCAGCATCCGCCCGTCCCAACGGGCGTACCCGGCGGGAGTCGGCTGATCGAGTTGCTCCAAAAGACGGCGGCGAAACTCGCTCTCATCGAGCGTGGGCGGACGTCCCGGCCGATGGTCATCATGCAATCCGCACAGACCCTCGCGCTCGAAACGCGTGCGCCATTTACTGACCATCGCTGGCTGATCTGCAAATCTCGGGCGATCTGCTTGGAGGCCGCTCCTGCGGATGCCCGCAGGATTATTTGCGCGCGCTCCACATACCGCGCCTGGGCTTTAGGTTTGCGCCGCATCGCACTGAGTTGCTGGAGTTCGTCACGGCTCAGGATGATTGGGGTCGCAGGCTTAGGCATCCCACATTCTCGTAGCGCTTCGAACTTTTGCAATTAGATACTAGCACCGAAACAAGCGTTCCACCCGACGCCTTCTTTCAGGAACACCACTTAGAATTCGCCCTTCTAGGCAAAGGAAATGAAGCCATACGCATTAATGATGACACTTGTGTTTTTCGGATATTCAAGGTGATCAAGATCCCAAACTTGTCTGCGTACGTGCCCTTCAGAACAGAACGCACGTCGAACTTGGTTTGAACCCGAGTAAATTGGTGCCCAAAACAGCTTACCTCCGATGCGCTGTGACGGCTCGGAAACTGAAACGATCATGATGCAATCTGCTGTTTTGGTCAGCTCGTCGTAACTCCACAGACGAACAAAGCGTGCCCGCGCGAGCTGGTGGCTTTTTAGGACCAGCGTAACTGCCGCAAGCCAAATTGTCGACGCGCGGGGGTTCACGGTTTCTTGTCGGTAATGTAGATTTCTGTCGCCATGTCCATACCGGAAATACTAGTTCGGCCCGAGACGAGGACGCGCATCCCGGGCTTGATCGCGTCGAGTGACGTTTTGGTCCGTCGTCCTGTCGGTGAGACGGAGAAATATTTCGTGTTCGCAATATCGAGTCGGCGCTCGAATGACTCGGGTCTGACGCGGGACTTTGGCTCGATACGCAAGTGGATAAAATGGTAGCTGATGTTGTTGCGAACCTCGCGATGAACGCCAATCACGGTAGCAGGTCGCTTTGCGAATATTTCAGCGATTGCGGTGGCCCCGCTAACGTCGAGCAAATAAGCGGCTGCGATGGTTTGAAAAACGAGGCGAAGTTTCATAAATGTGGGACCGCGTGAGCACGGTGACGCGCGAGTTGCCCGGGCCAACCGCTTCACAGATCCCGGCGTGCAGTTCACATACATGATCCATCGGCGCTTCTCCCAGGTGGCTCAGGAACGCACGGATCTCCCCGGGGCGCCCATCTCCCGCGGGTGCCGTTTGCCACTGGAAAGGGATGAACTGACGCGTCCACATCCAGTACGCGTCCTCCGTACGCCGCGAGCAATGGCGCTCCGTGGCAGGCATTGCGAACCCCGCTGTTCGAAGCAGCCCCTGCGCGGTCGGCGCGCTCTTCCCGACCGTTGTGGAAAGCTGTCGCGTCGCACGTATGATCCGGATCTTCATCGGGCCGTTATACGCCGAATGTCCGGGGTACCGAGAGAAAAACGCTCCCCGCTTGCCAGAAAGACGACGTTCTGCTTCGATCTGTTGCATGCCGCACTCCTCGCATACCCCACGCAAACCCCCGGACCCGCTCGGCTCAATACAATGTTGAACTAAGCCGCTTCGCGGAGGGGCCGTGTAGTCATAGCTGAGGGGGGCTGCGCGGGACCGAAGTTGGTAGCCTTGGTGCCTTATGACACCATTACGTTACCAACTTGTCAGAGTGCTGACCTTAAAGGGATACTCGCCCAAGACGCACGAAGCCTATATTGGGGCCGTGGCAGCTCTGGCGCGTTACCATGGGCGCTCGCCGGAGAGGATCTGCAACGAGGAGATCAAGGATTACCTGCTGCACCTTCACCAGGAGAGGAAGCTTTCAGCCAGCAGCTTGAATGTGGCGGTCAGCGGGCTGCGCTTTTTTTACTCTCAGGTGCTGGACCGCTCGCTCGCCGAGATCGAGAAGACGCTGCCGCGGCCCAAGCAGCCGACGCAGTATGCGCGAGCCTATAGCCTGGAAGAGATCAGGACGCTGCTGACAGGGGGCTGCAGGGATTTGAGGCAGCGGGCGTTTCTGATGACGCTCTACGGGGCCGGGTTGAGGCTCAACGAAGGCTGTCATCTGCAGCCGCAGGACATCGAGAGCAGCCGGATGATGATTCGGATCCGCCAGGGCAAGGGCGGCAAGGATCGCTATACGATCTTAAGTCCGCGGCTGCTGGAGGAGTTGCGCGTTTACTGGAAGCTTTATCGTCCGCAGCCTTGGTTGTTTGCGAGCAGCCGCGATCCGCACCGGCCGTTGGTCGACGGCAGCGCGCAGAAGATGTTCTATGCCGCGCTCGCCCGGTGCGGTCTGCCCAACAAGGGCGGCATCCACGCCTTGCGGCATTCTTTCGCCACGCATCTCATCGAGACAGGCGTGGAGATCACGGTCGTCAAGGAACTGCTCGGACACCGCAGTCTGAAGACGACTTCGAACTATCTCCATGTCTCCAGGGAGCGGCTGGCGCAGATCCGCAGTCCGCTCGATCTCATCGACGAACCGGCGGCAGCTTAACAAAGAGAGCGCACTGGCCATGGCGCTCTGCTGCCGCGAGTTGCGGCCGGCCGGAGGCGCGCGGCTGCAGCTCTCCGAGGTGCTGCGGGTCGCGTTGCAGACGCCTGCCGCAGGCGATCGTCTTCGAGCTCATCACTGGAAGACGCTGAACGCTTTACGGCGTTGTCACACGCCGGAGTTGGGTGGCCATCTCTACCGGTGCGCGGACTGCGGCCGAGAGCACTTCGTCGCGCATAGCTGTCGCAACCGGCATTGCCCGAGCTGTCAGCGGACCGGCGCGCAGGAGTGGCTGGAGAAGCAAAGTGCCAGTCTTTTACCCGTGCCGTACTTCCACGTCGTCTTTACTTTGCCACACGCGCTCAATGCGCTGGTCAGGCAGAACCAGCGGCCACTCTACAAGCTGCTCTTTGAGTGCGCCAGCGCGACGCTCTTGGAGTTCGGCGAAGGAAAGCTCAAAGCGCAGATCGGCGTCACGGCCGTGTTGCATACCTGG
>JALZJW010000222.1 GCA_030859565.1 Pseudomonadota bacterium | reverse complement strand
GGCATACGCACGGGTGCTGCACAACTACGTCAATGATCGCGGCGAAGTGAATTTTCCAGCACTGCGGCGCGATCGAGCGGACATCGAGCGTTACCTAGTGTATATCGCCCGTACCCCCGCAAGCGCGATTTCCAATCCGCGGGAGCGCCTGGCCCATTACATCAATAGCTACAACGCCCTGTCCATGTACAACGTAATCGATCTCGGCATTCCGGAAACCCACGCGGGATGGCGAAAGATTCGCTTCTTCGTACTGCGAGAGTTCAACATCGGCGGCAAACAGATGTCACTCTATGCTTACGAGAACGATGTCATCCGCAAGCTCGGCGAGCCGCGGGTCCACTTTGCGCTTAACTGCGTCGCGCTCGGCTGCCCTATCCTGCCTAAGAAACCCTTCACCGGAAAAGGGCTGGACGCGGAGCTTGAGCGCGAGACCGGTAAATTTTTTTCGGAGAACCGAAACTTGCGCGTCGATCACGCAAACAAGACCATCCACGTCAGCGAGATCCTGGATTTTTATACGGTAGACTTCACGCCCGCGCACGCTCCGAGCCTGATCGCCTACATCAACCGTTACTTAGCGGACCCCATACCCGAAGACTATGCGCTGCGATTCAGCGACTACGACTGGACGATCGCGAATTCGCGACGCCAAGACCACTGCTGGAACCGCACTTGCTAATTAAGCGGGTGCGGCGAGCCGCCCTCTCGTGCTTATTGTAATCCGATGCTTTCTCGGTGTGCTTTTCGTGGCCACCGGGATCGGTAAGCTCCTCGACAATCGCGCTTTTGCAGAGGTCAACGCGACTTATCAGCTCCGGTTTCAGAGAGCTTGTTGCTGCCGCTCGGCCTCGGCATCGCGTTGCTGGATTTGACGATCGGTCTCAACATCCTGTCGGGCCGACGGCTGCGGTCCAGCGTGCTTGCGACGCTGTGCTTTCATATCATTTACACAGCGTTTGCAATCACGACGCTCTTGCGCGAAATTCCGATCGAGAACCGCGGGTGCTTCGGCGCGTTCCTCGCCCGCCCCCTGCGATGGTCGAGTGTCGCAGAAGATGTCGCGCTCATGGCCGTGAGCGCCCTGGGCCAAAGATTGCTGAAGGGCGTAAAGCCGGGAGGTTGTGAATAAATTGTCGCGAGCGGCCCCGAGCGCCAGGAGCCGCGGAGCCAGCGACGAGACATATCAACCAGATAGGCGAGGAGCGGGCGAGCACGCGACGCAGCGATCGGGATGCGCAGTAGATTATTCACAACCTCTGACCGGTGATGCTGGCTAATGCATCTAGCAGGCGCGATACTAACCTACCGTAAGAGGTACCCGATGTTCGCCGTTCTCTCCATCGTAATTTTGGGACTGGCACTAGCCTGGGCCAACGGCGCAAACGAAGTCGCCAAGGGGCTTATCTCTGGCAAGATCGTTCTGATAGGGAAACACTTCCATGCATGCCACGTTGCAATTGCTTGAAACCACGGATTTTCCCACCATTCGCCGCAAGCGGCCGGATACCCTGCAGGTAAACCTCGGCTATCGATGCAACCAAACCTGCGTCCATTGTCATGTCAACGCCGGTCCGAATCGTACCGAGGAAATGAGCCGCGAGACCATCGATGAGGTGATTGCTTTCTTGGAGGTGTCAAATATCAAGACCCTGGATGTGACCGGTGGTGCGCCGGAGTTAAATCCGCATTTCCGTGACCTGGTATGCACTGTGCGCCGGCTAGGTGTACAGGTCATCGATCGTTGTAACCTGACCATTCTGGAGCAACCCGCGCAGGAGGATCTGGCCGACTTTCTCGCTGCCGAGGGTGTCGAGATCACGGCCTCGCTGCCTTGTTACCTTGCGGAGAATGTGGATCGGCAGCGCGGCGCCGGGGTATTCGACGCCAGCATACGCGCTTTGCTAAAGCTCAATGCCCTCGGCTATGGCGCGCCCGACGCCGATCTCGTACTGAATCTCGTCTATAACCCGCAGGGTCCCAGCCTGCCGCCCCCCCAAGCGATGCTGGAGGAGTCTTACCGCGAGCATCTCGGCGAGAGATTCGGGATCGTCTTCAACCGGCTCTATGCTCTCACCAATATGCCTATCCAACGTTTTGGCAGCCTGCTCATCTCCAAGGGCCAGTTCACGTCCTATATGCAATTGCTGCGTCACGCCCACCAGGAGGCAAATCTGGAAGCGGTGATGTGCCGGTCGCTCATCAGCGTGGACTGGCAGGGCTATGTCTACGATTGCGACTTCAATCAGATGCTGGGCCTGCCGCTGCGCCTGGCGGACAAACGGCGCCTCCGTCTGCATGAGCTAATGGAGAGGGATCTCGAAGGGAATCCCATCCGGGTGGCTGACCACTGTTATGGATGTACCGCCGGGGCGGGCAGTAGTTGCGGCGGAGCCTTGAGTTAAGAAAAGACCTGGAGGGTGTAACGCATTTGCAACAGATCCGTGCCCTGTTGCAATAAAGAAACGAACCCGATTGGTGCGGTTTCTACTGGATTCGCACAGGTTTGGATCATTACCTAAGCACGCCTACTCCAGGCGGCTATGGATTAAGCCTGTAAATACTTACGGAAGTCTTATTAACTCATTGTCTTAAAGAAACTAATTTATTCATTAGATTTGAATTGTTTTGCATGGCATCAATTGTGCGCTTTTAGCTCAGCACAAGTCTGTTCGACTGTGCTTCCACCTTCTAATCTTCGAGGGCGCCTATGGCGCCCTCTTTTTAAGTTCTCTTCGCCGGGGGTAGTGCGTGAATACATGATATTAAGCTACTTAGTTTTTTAGCTCAAACTAAGGTTACTTTGCTGGCATCGTTGTTGCCCCTGTTCCTTTACGCTTTCAGCAGAGCGTACTAATGCAGCGAGACTTCAGCGAAGGTGTTGCATTTAAAATACAGTAAGGCTAGATTAGTATGCGTTTGTACAACACCAAAGCGCCTACGAAAGTGATGCGCCGGGTCTCGGGCTATAGTTGAACCATGTCTCCGCGGGTTTACCATTTTTCCCGCAGCCTTCCCGGTGCCGTCCGTCAAGAGCCGGCGCCGGTCTTTTTAATTTTTAGGGACAGCACGCGGGCCGGGCTCTTCGTCGCCTCGGCGCTGGCCCTCGTGCTCGGTTACGTTGCCTGCCGCGCCGTGAGCGAGAAAACACTGGATGCACTGATAACGGGATCCGCGATCGTACCGGCGCTCTGGCATCTCGAGGTGCAGAACGTGCTGCTGATGTTCGAGCGCCGCAAAAGGATCCTACGATCGGAATCCGAGCAGTTCTGCCGACTCTTGGCTGATCTTCCTATCACCACGGACGATACGCCGGAACGGGTAAGCACCGGAACAGCAGTAGCGCTCGCCAGAGAATGCGGATTGACGCTCTATGATGCCGTTTATCTAGGTCTGGCCATGCGCACAGGGATCCCCATCGCGACGCTCGACAAAGCCCTGCGCAAAGCAGCCAGACGCGCCAGCGTAGAACTATGGAATGGCTAGCCGAGCAGCAAGGTAGCCCGTATGCAGCGCAGCGGAATACGGGGGGCCGGTGCCATAATCATTCCCGGATTCCGTTACACTCCATCAAGGCTACTCTCGCTTTGATTTCCTTTAGCCTTGGTTTTGAAATAGTACCTCCTGGATTCTCTCTTGTTGGCCTTGCTCGCAGAGATGGTGCGGATCATGCCCGCGCGGTTCGTATGGACAACCACGACAAGCAGGTCATCACCATAAGGCCAATGCAGCGCTAGCTCAGGCGGGTTGGCGTAAATCCACCACTAGCGCCCGGCGCACGGCCTCCGGCTCACGGGCAATAACCATCAGAAAGGCACGGGCTGGCCCTGTCGGCACACGGCGGCCATGTTCCCAATGATCAAGCGTTCGCTTGCTGAAACCAAAATAACGGGCGAATTCGCTTTGCGACATATCAACCTTTTCCCTGATCGCCCTGACGTCAATCTCTTCCGGGATATGCACGACACAGCCGTTGTCCTCGCCCGCAGCGAAGGCAAGAGCCTGCTTCGCACTGGCAATGATTTCCTGTCCCGCCGTCATCTTCTTACGCATGGTGCACCTTCTTTTTCCTAGCGCGGCCTGTGGCCGCAACCAAAGTGTTTCCCCTCACCATGATGGATTAGTATAGGGGCCGATGTCGGCCGACCATCGGGAGGGAGCGGGAAATGAAAGAGTTCATCCGCAAGTATGACAATCGCATTCACGGTGTACTCTCTTGCTTCGACCGGATGCTGTTTCGCGGCTACCTTCCGATCATG
>JALZJW010000221.1 GCA_030859565.1 Pseudomonadota bacterium | reverse complement strand
CTCTAATTGTCCGTCGTTCATGATGGTCTTCATCCTCCCATCATGAACAGTCGCCGCCTTACTTCAGACTCATCTTGTATTAGAAATAAGCCCTCCCTTCAGACTCATCTTGCATTGGAATAGACTCATGCTCGACCGATCTTGGCTTCTGTGCTAGGCTAGCCGGGAAAGCTAGCGTGGCAGGGAAACCATCCACGGTACTGCTTGACAGGTTCCTACCCCTTTTTATACTGGCCCAATGGCCACCATTACCTTCGATACCCTAAAGTTTGGCAATAAGCTCAAGGCCGCCGGTGTCGCGGACAAGCACGCCGAAGCGGAAGCAGAGGCTATCGCGGAGGTTATTCAAGTTAATTTTAAGGAGTTGGTTACCAAGGAGGATTTAAGGCGCGAGCTCAAGGAGTTCGAAATGCGATTTGATACCAAATTGGAGCGCCTCGAGGGCAAACTGATGGGCGAGATTACCCAGGTGAGAGGGGAGATAACTTTATTGAAATGGATGTTGGGCGTGCTACTTGCGGGTGTGGTCTCACTCGTCCTCAAAGCGTTTTTCGTTTGATCTTCATGGCGCGCGTGGCTTGGGAACTGCCCGAACCGATTTCCGAAGCTGACCACCGGCATGGTAACGAGGTGGCGTGATGAAAACAGTAACGCTTGATGTCCGTTCGCTCGTGGACAGGCCACCTTGCCTTTCAATTCTTCTCGCACCACCTGACGCACAGCCTCTAGCATGGATGCCGCTCTCTGGTGCGACTGTGTACGCGGGTTATCGTTATCAGAATTTTGAATGGCTCTTCTGGAAATCGAGTGGGTGTATTTGGACCATTTTAGAGCGCCGGCAACATGCAGGTCAGGACTTTCAGGCGCAGGTATTCCTCGTCTCGCAGTCCGAGGCACGTCGCTGGATGACTCGGATCTTGTTGTTCAACCCTTCAACGAAACCCAGCGGAACTTTGTTCTCGGGTTTGCAGTAAGCGGCGATCCCATCCTAATGTCGATCGATATCTCAGCGAATTCCTCGTAGGGTTTCAGGCGCTGCCACTTCAGGCTCGCTCTCCGCGGCATGAATGCGCGGCGCGGCGCCGGCTACGGGATATTTTACCGGCGGCCGGAGCGCGCCTTGGTCGAGGCGCTGGATCGGTACTTCCTCACCGGCGCGGTGGCCGTCGGCGAGTTGGTCGAAAGTTGTCCGTAACCGCCGCATTGACCTGTCAGCGATGCGAGGCCCATAGTTGGGGTCAAGCGAATTCAGGTTCCTAAGTCAATGTATAAGGTAACACTGAAGTATTTAGCGGGCGTTACGGCCTTCACATTGGTATATGTTGCTGCAGCCTGGTTTGGCTTGTGGCTGGTTCCGGGTGTTCAGAACAGTGTCACTCCCGTTTGGCCTCCTGCTGGTATCGCCCTCGGGGTGATCCTGGTTTTTGGTTACCGGTTTTGGCCGGGGATCTAGATCGGTGCGTTTGCAATAACGCCTTTTTCCGGCTTTTCTGTCGAGACCGCACTGGGTATCGGTGTGGGAAACACCCTGGAGGCGATGCTGGCTGCCTATCTGTTACATCGGGTCGGGGCGTTTCATCGCGCGCTCGACCGTCTACGGGATGTATTAGCATTCGTGGCCATGACCTCCGTTTGTGCCGCCATCCTCGGAGCTACGATAGGAGTCGCTAGTCTATGGTGGAGCCAGGTAGTGGACCGCTCCACCGCCGTTCCGACCTGGTGGATATGGTGGCTGGGTGATGGCATGGGGATGCTGTTGGTCACGCCGCTGCTCCTGACCTGGAGCCGTAAGTGGCGCGACGACTGGGCGTTCGCTCAGGTCATGGAGGCCGCCGGTCTGCTCACGCTCCTGATCGTTGTAAGCATGCTTTTTTTCAGGGGTTGGGTGCTGCCCCCGCTCAGCTACCCGCCCGAATACCTGTTGTTTCCATTCGTCGCTTGGGCAGCGCTGCGGCTCAGGCCTCGCGGGAGCGCGCTGACCGTCTTCGCCGCGACGGGGATCACGATCTGGGATTGGGGGAGCGGTTTTTGGCCGGCGGCGGCAAAGGGCGACCTTGAAAGTCTCTTAGAGCTGCTGAGTTTCTTAGGCATACTGTCAGTGACGGGAATGACGCTGGCCGCGGTCACGTGCGAGCACAGGGGGGCGGAAACGGCGCTGCGGAGGCGGACGACAGAATTAGCGGAACTGAATCTAGCACTCAATGCAGAAATCGTTCAGCGCAAGCGCGCAGAACGCCTGGCGCGCGGCCAAACGGAAGCGCTGGCGAAGTCTCTAGTGCTGCTCTCCGCGGAACCGGATCTAGAATCGTTTTGGGGGCATTCTCTGAAGGCGATGGTGGAGGAGCTGGAGGGAACAGGTGGTGCCTTATGGTTTCCGGACCACGATGCGCGTGTTCTGCGCCTGCACCTTGAATGTGTCGATGGCCGGATCCTTACCGCTGCTGAGTCCGTGCATCCTGCGGCGCGACAGTCTATTCCCTTCGCGGAAGGCCCGATGTCATTAGACCACGACGAGGGGAGCAGGGCCCGGTTTTACAGTGAAGGCGACCCTGCAATCCCGCCAGCCATGTCGAAGTATCTTCGAGCTATCGGCGCAAAAAGCCTGTTAAGCGTGTCCATGGTGGTCGGAGAGCGGGCAATTGCCTGGATGACGGTTCGCAGCAACGAGAGCGGACTGCCCGACCCGGATAGCACGTTAGGCTTCGCCGAAGCGCTCGGTCAACAGGCCACGCTTGCCATCCAGATGGCCCGGCTGAGCGAACAAGCAAGCGAGTCGGCCGTGCTCGCCGAACGCAACCGGATCGCGCGCGACATCCATGATACTCTGGCGCAAGGTTTCACCGGCGTGATCTTGCAATTGCAGGCCGCCGAGGATGCCTTGGTTAGCGGCGACGCAGCGCCCGTGAAAACGCATATCTCACGGGCAAGCGAGCTTGCGCGCAGCGCCCTCGCCGAAGCGCGCCGCTCGGTGCGGGCGGTGCGCCCCAGGGTTCTCGCAGCGCAGGCCCTGCCCGCAGCGCTCGATACCATGGTCCGGAAAATGACTCGCGATACTCGCATAGAGCCCAAGGTCAGCGTGGTAGGCCAACCGAGACCGCTCGCGGAGGCGTGCGAAGATGAGATCATCCGCATCGTACAGGAGTCCCTTACCAATACAATCAAACATGCCAACGCGCAGAGATTCGAGGTCAAGGTCTTATTCGAACCGCACAGGACACAGCTCCAGATCCTCGATGATGGAAAGGGATTCGACCCCACAGTTTCTTACGATGGATTCGGGTTGATCGGCATGAGAGAAAGAGCCGGACGAATCGGTGGCGATTTGACCATAACGAGCTCGCCCGGCAAAGGCTCCGAGATTAGGGTCGCGCTGGGACCGGCGCAAGAGACATGAACAGTCCATCCTTTGACGCACCGGGCGTGCCCCAGCCGGGATCCGCATTGAGCGAGATTAGGGTTCTGATCGCTGACGATCACCTCGTCGTTCGGGAGGGACTCGTCGCAATCCTGAACCGGCAGAGTGATATGACCGTCGTCGGCGAAGCCGGTAATGGCCGCGAGGCGCTCGAACAGTGGCGCAATCACCGCCCGGATGTCACCTTGATGGATCTGCGCATGCCCGAGATGTCCGGCGTAGAGGCTATCATTGCAATCCGGGAGGAAGACGACAAGGCTTCGGTTATTATATTGACGACCTACGATAGCGATGAGGATGTTTACCGCGGAATGCGAGCGGGCGCCAAAGCCTATCTCTTGAAGGACGCCCACCGCGAGGAACTGTTAAACTGCATCCGAGCTGTATATGCAGGCAAGACCTTCATCTCGCCCGGAATTGCTGTAAAATTAGCCAGCCGCCTCCGCGAGGAAGATCTCACCCCCAGGGAGCTGGAAATCCTTAACTTAGTAGCCCAAGGCCTGAGCAACAAGCTCATCGCCCGGGCCTTGGAGATCAGCGAAGGCACCGTCAAGACGCACGTCAAGAACCTTCTCGAGAAACTCGATGCCACCAGCCGGACGGAAGCCCTAGCCGTGGCCGCACGACGTGGGCTGATCACGCTTTAGTCGCCGACCGGCCCTCAAAAAAGAGCTTGTCCTCTCTCTAAAGAGGTAGTCGTTGCCCCACCGTTAAGTAATCGATGCATGGGTATTGTCAGAAGGAGCTTGGATAGTATTTTCTAATTCAAAGATGAGTCTGAAAGAAGGTAGTAAAGCCTGGCCTCCTAGGGTGAAAGAGTACTGGCCTCCGGGGATAGCTGGGGGCGTCGGGAGCCTGGGCGGTGCGACGAC
>JALZJW010000220.1 GCA_030859565.1 Pseudomonadota bacterium | reverse complement strand
CTATCCCCGGAGGCCAGTACTCTTTCACCCTAGGAGGCCAGGCTTTACTACCTTCTTTCAGACTCATCTTTGAATTAGAAAATACTCCGATGTTGACCGCTTTAAGAATCGCCACTCGCAAAAGCCCCTTGGCGCTACGTCAGGCAAATTTCGTGCGTGGGCGCTTGCTCGAACTGTACCCCGGCATCGACATCGCACTGCTCAAGGTTCAAACGCAAGGCGACCGCTATATCGACACGCCGCTCGGGGGGCTCGGGGGCAAGGGGCTCTTCGTCAAGGAGCTGGAACAGGCGCTTTTGGACGGCGCCGCCGATCTGGCCGTGCATTCCATGAAAGATGTCACCGTCGATCTACCGGAAGGCTTGGCCATTCCCGTTGTTCTAAAGCGCGAAGACCCGCGCGATGCGCTTGTGTCGATCCATTACCCGCGCCTGGATGAGCTTCCCAGCGGCGCTCGCATCGGCACCTCTAGTTTGCGCCGGCAATCGCAGTTGCGCGCCTTGCGCCCGGATCTTGTCGTCGGCGAACTGCGCGGCAATGTCGGCACGCGCTTGGAACGGCTCGATCGCGGTGAGTTCGACGCTCTCCTGCTCGCCGGAGCCGGGCTACGGCGCTTGGACCTACAGGCGCGCATTGCATCCTTGCTCGACCCGGCGCTCATGCTCCCCGCCATTGGCCAAGGCGCGATTGGCGTCGAATGCCGGATCGGCGATACCCGCGTCCTGGATCTGATCGGCCCGCTCGATGACCCCGAAAGCCACACTTGCATCCGTGCCGAACGCAGCTTTAATCGCCGCCTCGGCGGCGGTTGCCACGCGCCGATCGCCTGCTTGGCGGGGCTGAGCGCGCATACCCTTTCCTTGCGTGGATTGGTCGCGCGCCTTGATGGGACCGAGCTTATTCGCGCGGAGTCGCACGGCCCGGCCAGCGAGCCCGAGCGACTGGGGACCGCTCTCGCCGACCAACTGTGCGCGCGTGGCGCCGCGGAGATCCTGAGATCCAGCACCGATGCCGCCGGTTAATACCAGCGTCGCCGTCAAGCCTCTTCTGGGATTGCGGGTGTTGGTCACCCGACCTCTCCATCAGGCGCGGGGTCTCTGCGAGCTGATCGAGGCCCAAGGCGGGAGTGTCTGGGTACACCCCGTCATCGAAATCCGGGATCCCGCCGATCCCGCGGCCACCCGACGTCGTATCGACCGTTTAAGCTCGTTTGACATCGTGATCTTTATCAGCGCTAATGCCGCCGAGCGGGGACTTAGGCTCATTTGCGAGCGCGGTAAGTCCTTGCAAGGGATCACGGTCATCGCCGTCGGCCCGGCAACGGCGGCGCGACTCTACGCGCTCGGCGTGGGCGAAGTGACCCTCCCGGCACAAGCAGACACCGAAGGCCTGCTCGATCTCGACGCGCTGCGGCATCCCGATAAGAAACGCATCTTGATCTTCCGCGGCGCCGACGGCCGCCCTCTGTTGGGAGAGATTCTGCAAGCGCGTGGGGCATGCGTAGATTACGCGGAGGTTTACCGGCGCACCCGATCTCGTCTGAGTGCGAAAGCCTTGCTTGAGCGCTGGGAACAAGGTCAAATAGATGTCGTCATTACTACCAGCAGCGAGGGCTTGCGTAATCTTTTTGATATCATAGGCGAACGGCAAAATCTGCTGCTCGGGCGCGCGATCGCGGTGATGAACGAACGCATGGCGGTGCATGCACGAGAACTGGGCTGCACGCACCCGATCGTGGCCGCGGACGCAAGCGATGCCGGTCTGCTCGCTGCGCTTGTGGCGTGGCGCACTGGATGGAAAGCGACAGGGGGCCGGACGACAGAATCGAAGGTGCAGCCTAACGAGAACGGATAATGGAAAAAGACAAATCTCTCGCACCGCTCCTCTCTCCCGATGAGCCGCAAACCATCGAGCCCACCGCCGAGACCCGTCCCGAACCGAAACCGCAAGGACCCTGGCTTACACGCATCCTGGTCGTGCTCTTCGCGGTGGCCGCCGCCGCCACGTTCAAGTGGTGGCGTTACGATTACACGCCGGCCATCCAGCACTACAACGATCAACTGCAAGACTTAAACGCGCACATCGACTCGCTGCGCGCTGACATCGGGGCCATCGGCGGGAAAAACACGCAGACCGCCACCGTGATCGAGGGCCTTCAGCGCGAGCAAAAATCGCTCGCGCGTACGCTCGGTAATCTCGCGCTGCAAAAGCCGAATAGCGTCGAGGGTCTGGCATTGGCCGAGGTGGAATTCCTAATCGCAACCGCACAACACCGCCTGGATCTGGCGCACGATGTTCCCATGGCACTCACTGCGCTAGAAACCGCCGACGGGCGTTTGCACCGGCTTGACAGACCGGACTTAAAAAACGTCCGCGAGCAGTTGGTCAAGGACATGAATTCCCTGCGCGCGGTCCCGATGACCGACATTGCCGGTATCGCGCTCTATCTAGGGGACATCATCGGCCGCAGCGACGATCTCCCCTTCAAGGCTGAGCTCGCGGCGCCAGCGCCGACGGCGCAGCCGGTGGAGTCCCCCGAAATCGATACCTGGACGGACCTGGCCGGCGCCATCTGGAAAGACCTAGCGAACATGGTCTCGATACAAGAAATGGACACCCGCGATCCGTTCTTGTTCGACGTCGCCTTTCGCCGCTTAGTGCAACAGCATTTACGGCTAGAGCTTTTTAACGCGCGGCTCGACGTTCTGCACCGCGACACGAAAACCCTACGCGCCGCAATCGAGAGTTTATCCGAGGTGCTTGCCCGCTATTACGACACCGATGCCGAGCCGGTGTCCAGCTTGCTCGCCAAACTCAAGGAATTTCGCGCATTGGAACTGAAACCACCTTTGCCTGACATCTCGGGGTCCATGAGAGCGATCCGCGACTATATCGTGGCCCAGAAACAAGGCCTTCCCGTGTCGGCGAAAAGCGCTCATCCGGCCGCTTCCCCACCCCAAATGCCGACCCCACCGGTGGAGGCAGGCGCCTCGCCCCCCGAGGCTAAAGGTCAAGGCGCGGAACGCGCGTTCGAGGCCGAGAAGTCACGGCAATGAGATTGCTGTTCCTTTGCTTGCTCGTGCTGCTTGCGGCGGTGATCGTCGCGCAAGTCTCGAGCGAGGACCCGGGCTTCGTGGTAATTGGCTACCATGGCCGTTTGCTGCGATCCAGCGTCAACTTTTTTGTGTTCCTGCTCGGATTATTGGCCGTCACGCTTTATTTATTGGTGCGCGTGCTCGCGAAGCTCTGGTCCGCGCCCCGGCGTCTGTTCGACTGGAGCCACACGCAGCGTAGCGGCAAGGCGCAGAAAGCCTTAGTGAACGGCGTAATGGCGCTTGCCGAGGGCAACTGGGAACTCGCCGAGGGAACGTTCAGCCGAAATGCCGCCACCAGCGAGTATCCGCTGGTCCACTATTTGGCGGCCGCCCAGGCTGCGCATTCTCAGCGCGCCTGGACACGCCGCGACGAATATCTTCGTCTCGCCGAGGAAACCGGCCCCCAAGCACAGCTCGCCGTTGGGCTTACCGAAGCCGAGCTGCAACTGCAACAAGGCCAATGGGAGCAAGCGAAAGCGACTCTGCTGCGGCTGCGCGCGATCAACTCTTCGCATCCTCGGGTACTGAAACTTTCGCTTCGGCTCCTTACGCAGATGCAGGATTGGCGGCAGCTATTGGATCTCCTGCCTGCACTAAAGCAGCGTAAGGTCTGTAGCGCGGAAGAAATCTTAGCGCGCCAAACCGATGCCCATGCGGGACTGCTGGCCAATGCCCAGGACGCGGACGCGCTCGAGGCCGTCTGGTCACGGATTCCGAGCACTCCGCGCCGCCACCCCGCGATCATCGAAGTCTACGCCGCTCGCGCACACGCCTTCGGCCAAGGATCCAAGGCCATCCCCCTGATCCAAAAAGCACTCAAGAGTGATTGGGACCAGGCGCTGGTGAAACGTTACGGGCTCATGCCGAGCGGGGACTTGGCTGCGCAGATCAACGCGGCCGAAAAATGGCTAGGCAGCCATGGCGACGATGCAACGCTGTTGCTCACCTTAGGCAGGCTCTGCTTTAAGAGCGAGCTATGGGGCAAGGCCTGCTATTACCTCGAGGCATGCATCAAACAAAACCCGGGGCCTGAAGCGTATTGGCTCCTGGCGGAAACGCTGGACCATATCGGAGATCCCGACCGCGCGACCGAGCATAGACGCCTCGGTTTGGAAATGGCGACCCGCGAGGCCGGATCACTGGTACCGCTACCGGTAGCAAGCGAAAGTTGATCGCCTAAGGTTGGCTCCGGCTGCTATTGAGCCAACGCAAC
>JALZJW010000219.1 GCA_030859565.1 Pseudomonadota bacterium | reverse complement strand
GACAGAAAAGCGGTGATCGTTGCGCATTATTACACCGACTCGGCGCTGCAGCAGCTCGCCGACGAGACGGGAGGTCATGTTTCCGACTCCCTGGATATGGCCCGTTTCGGTTATGAGCACCCAGCATCGACGCTGGTCGTCGCCGGTGTGCGCTTCATGGGCGAGACCGCCAAGATCCTGAACCCCGAGAAGCGCGTGCTGATGCCAGATCTGGAGGCGACTTGCTCGCTCGATCTCGGCTGCCCGGCCGACGAGTTTTCGACCTTTTGCGATGCCCACCCCGATCGCACCGTGGTCGTCTATGCCAACACCAGTGCCAGGGTCAAGGCGCGCGCCGACTGGGTCGTCACCTCGAGCAGCGCGGTCGACATCGTCGCGCATCTCGCAGCCCGCGGGGAGAAAATCCTCTGGGCGCCGGATAAGTATTTGGGCGGCTATATCCGCGAGCAGACGGGCGCCGATATGGTCCTCTGGAACGCAGCCTGTGTGGTGCATGAGGAATTTAAAGGTCTCGAGCTCGAAGCGCTCCGCAGGCAGCACCCCGATGCCAAGGTCTTGGTGCATCCGGAATCCCCAGCGTCGGTCGTGGCGCAGGCGGACGTCGTCGGATCAACGAGCGCGCTCATCGAGGCGGCGCGCGAGTTCGATGCTTCCAAATTCATCGTGGCCACTGACAAAGGCATCTTTTACAAGATGCAGCAGGCCGCTCCTGGCAAACAGCTCATTGAGGCGCCCACGGCCGGCCGCAGCGCCACCTGCAAGAGCTGTGGACACTGCCCCTGGATGGCGATGAATGGGCTGGGAAAACTCGCGGCCTGCCTTGAAAATGGGGACAATGAAATCCTGCTGGACCCCCAGATCGCCGCCCGGGCGCGCGTGCCGATCGTGCGTCTGCTCGACTTGACCAAGGCGCGCGGTCAGGCCGTTTTCGGTACCAACGACGCCTAGGTCGCGTAAGCGCCGGCCCCCCTCGGCGTATGCCGATGATCCCGCGAGCGGAAGTGGTGATTTTAGTGCACGGTCTTTTCATGACCGGCTGGGATATGACTGTCTTGCGGCGGCGCTTGCTTGGAATCGGTTTTAGTACCCACCAATTTTCCTACCCGAGCACGCGCTTCGAGCCGCTACGCAACGCCCAAGACCTGAAAAACTTCACGGACGGCATCGACGCACCGGTGATCCACTTCGTCGCGCATAGCCTGGGCGGACTGGTAGTGCGTCATTTCTTCCATGAGTCCCCGCCACGACGTCCCGGCCGCATCGTCACGCTGGCCACTCCTCATCAGGGGAGCCGCGCGGCGGCAAAGCTGGCGTTGACAGGCTGCGGCCGTGCAGTATTGAGGAAAAGTCTAGAGCAGGGTCTGCTTGGAGATCTACCGCCTTGGAACGGTCAACATGAGATCGGTGCCATTGCGGGGAGCGCTAGCATCGGGTTGGGACGGCTGTTTGCGGAGAT
This sequence comes from Pseudomonadota bacterium, assembly GCA_030859565.1. Lineage (NCBI taxonomy): Bacteria > Pseudomonadati > Pseudomonadota > Pseudomonadota bacterium. Next base: position 2,865 of record JALZJW010000219.1, on the reverse strand, counting down.
CGCTAAACCCAATGATGGCACGGTGGCAGTGAGCGAAGCTCTATTACCGAATGCAACGGATAACGTCGTGTTACCGGTGGCACATTTCGGCATGCTATTGTCACGCTGCGTAGCGGAGGAGATCGGCTTTTTTTTGCGGCACGGCCGGTTTATACACGCGGCGTGACACGGATCGATGAACTTTTTTGAGCGGCTCACGCAACGACGGCAAACGCTTTGCGAGCCGCGATGCGAGCTAGACACCTGGTCTGGCGTAATTGCCTACGGGAGTGAGAGTGATGAAGCTAGTGCTCACGGTTTTGCGGTGGTCGCTCATCGGCGCGCTCACGAGCGCCGTGATCATGGCCCTATACCGCTACTACATCATTACGTCGTCCGGTTTCTCGGTTGCATCGGTCCCTATCAAAACCATGATGATCGACGTCATGGGGTTACCGCTCCATGCCGGGATGGGCGCCGGTGTCGGAGCGCTTTTGGGCATGGTGATCGCGATTAGAGCGGCGCTACGCGCCCGCAACCGGCGGCCGGATGCGGCCATGGATACTTCTTCGCCTACGCTCGAGGACGTTGATACAAAGCTCAGGGCTATTAACAGGCAAAAAGCGGAACGGTATTTGGCTCAACGTAAACGCAAGCGCTAAGGGTTCCACGGTGCATTGTGGCAGCCGCCACCCTGGCACGGCCGCTCGCCTGGCAAATTCCGATCACTCGAGCGCGGATTTGCGCTAGACTTTCTTGATTCGGAAACAATGGAAATTGATTATCATGGCGGGACACAGTAAATGGGCGAATATCCAGCATCGCAAGGGCGCGCAGGACGCAAAGCGCGGTAAGTTGTTCACCAAACTTATCCGCGAGATCACGGTCGCCGCCTGCATGGGTGGCGGGGATGCCGGAAGCAACCCACGCCTGCGCGCCGCCATGGATGCTGGTCTCTCCAATAACATGTCCAAGGACACACTCGAGCGGGCGATCAAACGTGGAACGGGAGATCTCGAGGGCGAGCAGTTCGAAGAAATCCGCTATGAAGGCTACGGCCCGGGCGGGATTGCGATCCTGGTTGATTGCATGACCAATAACCGCAACCGCACGGTGGCGGAGGTCCGCCATGCCTTTTCCAAAGCCGGCGGCAGCATGGGCACCGATGGCTCCGTCGCGTATCTGTTTAAAAAACAAGGGGTGCTGTCCTACCCCAAGGGCAGCGACGAAGACCGAATCATGGCGATTGCGCTCGATGCCGGCGCCGACGACGTCGTGGTAAACGACGATGGCTCGATTGACGTCGTCACGGCCCCCGAGGATTTCGGGAAGGTCAAAGACGGGATGCTTGCCCAAGGGTTAACCCCGGAAAACGCCGAAATCACGATGCGCGCCTCGATCAGCGCGACCCTCGACTTGGAGAACGCCCAGAAAATGACGCGTTTGATCGAAGTGCTGGAGGATCTCGATGACGTTCATAACGTCTATTCGAACGCCGAGATGAGCGAAGAGATCTTGGCGCAGTTGTAGTGGAGGACTTCACCGGCGCACAAGATTGGTGGTGTCTCAGTTTTGAATTTCGGCTTCCGACCCGGAGGAGTCATTCACACCGACATCGTGATTCACCTCAAAGCGGACGCTGAACGGTTCGCGGTTCACCGGCGCGGTCCGCGACGGAATGGTAGCGCAAATCGAAAGGCAGAAACGCAGCGGACCGCGTCCGGTGCAACCGCAGAGTTAGGTGGCGAGGCGCCGAACGAGCCCTCACGCCCGTGGTAGCGAGTCGTGAGCGTAGAACAAACAGTCGTCGACTTCAGCCAAAGGAGTTTCCGACCGCCCTCTGTACACGCCGCCGTCAGGGCTCGTGCCGATGACAACCATCGGTAGCTGGGGTATCTCCTTCGCGAACGCGAGCGCAGGCTCCTGCCTACCGAAGAAGCCGATTACACGCGTGCTCCGGTTCCACTCGAGTGCAAACGACCACAGCTCGGAGCCGGGGTCGCGACGAATCGCGACCCGGAAGTGCTCGTCCGCGAAGTACCCAACCATTCGCTCGTGCCACTCCATGACCCGCTTCATAAACCACAAGTGGATTGGATTCCCCCAGTCTGTCCGTCGGGCCACTGCTACGGGGAAAAAGCCTCCATCTGGCCATAAGCCACCCATTGTGTCCGGGTTGAAGGTCAGCGCATAGAACAATCCACGCACCTGGTAGTGTGCGAGTTTATAGACACGCGCCTCGTCCATCTGTGGAGGTGAAGTGAACGATGCAGACATCTTCAGTCCGGGAAGCGGCATGCCGCTGATGATGTGCTCCTCCGAGCTATCCACGATCGGCTTGCACGTGGTCCGGCTATAGCTCTTCGCCAGCTTCCGTTTGGCCTCCCCCGGTATGACGTCACCCATTCCGTCAAACCCCCGGCCAAGATCCGGGTACATGGAGAGCGCCGAGATGTCATCCTCAAGGTCGGACTTGCGCTGGTTACACGGATGGCACGATCGGAGGATGACGTTGAGGCTCTGGTTCAGTGAACCCTTCGGCACGAAATGCCTTCCAACGACGTGCTCCTTGGTCGCGGTCGCGTCGTCGAGCGCCACACCGCAATATGGGCAGGTCTGATTGCGAAGCGGACGTCTGATGATTTCGATTCGGCTCTGCACGTTTGTCGCTCGTGGCGGGAGAACGCTACAGGAGGCGAAACGCTTCACTGTCCAGGGCGTGTTATTCACCGCCTAGTTATCGACCACCTAACGTCTTGAATGACCCGCAGCCAAGTGAGGGAGCCGCAGGCGACCGAACCTGAGCCGTCGGGTCCATTGCCTTGTTGGCCAGCGTTGTCGCGCGCATGCCACGGCCCTCCGCTACTCGTGCATGATGGCGACATG
>JALZJW010000218.1 GCA_030859565.1 Pseudomonadota bacterium | reverse complement strand
AACCGAGCCCGATAACGGATATTTTTCTACCGTGTTTCATGGTTTCTAGAATAGCCTTTATACCAGCTTACAAACTTTGCGATCCCCACATCGATCGGCGTCGACGGCCGGTACCCAACATCCCGCTCGAGCTCGGTAATATCCGCATAGGTATCGGGAACGTCGCCGGGCTGCATCGGTAAAAAATTCTTTTGCGCCTTTTTTCCTAGCGTTTCCTCCAGCACCTCGATGAACCGCATCAAGGGTACCGGCTTATTGTTCCCGATATTGTACAGTCTATAGGGCGCGCGGCTGGCGCCGGGATCCGGCTCGTGACCGGACCACTCCGGGCTGGGCGCCGCGACCGTATCTATAACTCGAATGACGCCTTCAACGATATCATCGATATAGGTGAAATCGCGCCGATGCTCGCCGTAGTTGAAGACATCGATCGGTTGTCCCTCGATGATATTACGGGTAAAAAGAAACAAGGCCATGTCGGGTCTGCCCCAGGGGCCATACACGGTGAAAAATCTCAAGCCCGTCACCGGCATGGCGTATAGATGGCTATAGGTATGCGCCATCAACTCGTTGGCTTTTTTTGTCGCCGCATACAATGAAACGGGGTGATCGACATTATCGTGAACAGAGAACGGCATCCGGGTGTTGGCTCCGTACACCGAACTTGAGGAGGCATAGACGAGGTGCTCGACGCCATAATGGCGGCACCCCTCGAGGATATTTACGAAACCGAGAAGATTCGAATCGACATAGGCGTGGGGGTGGGTGAGTGAGTAACGCACCCCGGCTTGCGCCGCTAAATGTGCAACTCGCGCCGGCCGCTCCGTATTAAACAGCGCGTCGATGCCCGGCCGATCGGCAATGTCGAGCTTGATGAAACGAAAATTCTCGTGAACGGCAAGCCGGCTAAGACGCGCCTCCTTGAGGCCGACATCGTAATAGTCGTTCAAATTATCGACACCAAGCACTTGGTCGCCTCGATCGAGCAGGCGTCCGCCGAGAGCCGCGCCGATAAAACCAGCCGCGCCGGTTATTAGGATTTTCATTGCTATTGCCTCAAAGCTTGTGAAAAAATCTGCTGCGCTCGGCATCTCGCGTTCCGGCGATGCTCGGAATCCTCATGTATTTCAACATACACTCCGGTTGCTCGTCTCATCCTTGAGACTCGCCCCTACGGGGCTTGCGCGCCGTTTCGCTCCCGGCGAAACGCTCCTGCGCTTCGGCGGAAAGCCAGGGCCAGGGGCGAGTACCCGAGCGCCAGCGAAGCTGGCCGGGCCGAAGGCGGCCCTGTTTGGCGCGCCGAGGATGCAACGCGACCTCTCTTCGCTCGCGACGATGTTTTCACAACCTTTCAGCGGCCTGATTCATCATGATAGATTGCGTCCTTTCAAGTTCGAGCGATCCCGGACGATCATTGTTATGCGCTACAGGCGGCATTCCGCGCCACACTCCGGGCTTCCTCGACGGAGGTCGGTATTCATGCCGCTCTCCTAAACTCTCAGGCAATAATAGATACCATGACTATTCGATGCATGTGGAAGCTCGCCGGTGGTCTCCTCGTCGGCATTACCATCTTCTTCTCCCTTATACCTTTACCTTCGATACAGGCTCCGGCGATCCCCGATAAACTGGTCCACGGCGCGGTTTACGCCTTGCTGATGCTATGGTTTGTCCAGATCACGCGGCGCAATCGTTGGGCTGCCCTCGCACTTGCTTTAACGCTGCTCGGCATCAGTCTGGAGCTCGGTCAAGGAGCCGGCGGGTATCGAGCCTTTAGCTACCTGGATATCGCCGCTAACACCTTCGGCATCGCGCTCGGCTGGATCTCAGCGTTATTGGGATTGTCGTCCATCGTAACGCGTCTAGAAACCGTCTTGGAGATCCATAATACCCGCCGCAGCACGCGGTAAGCCTATGTGCGCGGTCCGTAAAATCATCGCGGCGGACTGACTGCCGGACGATTGGCGTCCCCAAGGGGATTCGAACCCCTGTTGCCGCCGTGAAAGGGCGATGTCCTAGGCCTCTAGACGATGGGGACAGGATTGTCTCTGAGATTCCCGGGGCGCGCCTAACCTTCCTCTGCCGTAAACCGCTGGAGGTCCGCGGCAAGGCGAACCGGTTACCCGTGCGATAGGTGGTGGAGCCAGGCGGGATCGAACCGCCGACCTCTACAATGCCATTGTAGCGCTCTCCCATCTGAGCTATGGCCCCACGGATTGTTCAAACCTTAAGATAGGCCCGCGCCGGTGTCAATAACCCCTTGGCTCTGAACATAGGCAATGGCCTTGGCTATACGTTGCAAGGAACGTTCCCTACCCATGAGCCAGGCCGTGGTGTCGATAGGCGGGGAGACGCTCCGGCCGGTCAACGCGACTCTCAGAGGCTGAGCAAGCTGGCCCAAGTTCAATTCGAATGTCGCCGCTACGTGGGTGATGGCTTCATGGACAGCCTCCTGAGTCCACTGCGGTAAGTCTGAAAATCGTTGCCATAACATCAGCAGTGGATCGGCCATCAGCGGGATGAGGTACCTCGCCGCGGCCGGCTCGTCATAGGCGGAAGAATCCCTATAAAAAACGCCAGCGCTGTCCGCCATCTCCACCAAGGTCTTAGAGCGTTCACGTAGCGGCTGAACAACATCCGCCAACGCCGGGGGATCGCTCGCCGCGATCCCGAGACGGTCTAAATGCCAACCGAGACGCGCCAGTAATTCGGGCGTAGGGATGTTTTTTAAATAATGCTGGTTCAACCACTGTAACTTTGCCGAGTCGAAGGTTGCTGCTGCTTTGTTGATCGCTCCGGTCCCGAATTTATCGATCATTTCCTGCATCGAAAAGATCTCTTGATCCCCGTGCGACCAGCCCAACCGAAGTAAGTAATTCAGCAACGCCTCGGGGAGATAACCGTCCTCCCGGAACTGAAGCACACTGACCGCGCCATGCCGTTTCGACAGCCGCTGGCCGTCGCCTCCGAGGATCATCGGCACATGCGCATAGGCCGGGATGGGTGCACCCAAGGCCCGCAGGATGTTGATCTGCCGGGGCGTATTGTTCAGGTGATCATCGCCTCGAATGACATGGCTGATCGCCATATCCATGTCATCGACAACCACCGCGAGATTGTACGTCGGTGTGCCGTCCGCCCGCGCAATGATGAGATCATCGAGCTCGCGGTTGTGGAACACGACCTGGCCTCGAATCAAATCGTGCACGGCTACTTCGCCATCGGTCGAATTCTTGAACCGCACCACGGGCCGGCTGCCCGTCCTCGCCGCGTTACGGCAGTAGCCGTCGTAACGTGGCTTTTCTTTGCGCCCCATCTGCTCGGCCCGCAGTGCCTCGAGCCGCTCTTTCGAGCAATAACAATGGTAAGCCTGTCCCTCTCGCAGCAACCGATCGATGATCTCTCGATAACGATCGAAGCGCCGTGTTTGAAAATATGGGCCTTCGTCATGGTCGAGACCGAGCCACGCCATGCCCTCCAGGATCGCATCGACCGCCGCCGGCGTCGATCGTTCGAGATCGGTGTCCTCGATCCTCAAAATAAATACGCCGCCATGTCTTCTCGCATAGAGCCAAGAGAAGAGCGCCGTCCTCGCACCGCCGATATGCAAGTAACCGGTCGGACTCGGTGCGAAACGCGTGCGTACTTGAAATTTCTCCATCATGCCGCCTGCGTTGTGTTCCAATTTATTCGCCGCTCAGTCCACCGCTCCCATCGCCTTGAGATTGATTGACCCTGCGGTTTAATGTCCTTAGAATTCCTGCGACGGGCGATTAGCTCAGTGGGAGAGCGCTGCTTTCACACAGCGGAGGTCGCTGGTTCAATCCCAGCATCGCCCACCAAGTAACTCAAACTGTTATCCTACTCCTGTCGCCGGGCTACCGCGAAGCCCCCAGACTGTTAGGACGGCGGCCCTCAGGCGATCCCTGAATGGCCTTCCAACCCGTCAACCCCATTCCGAGCAAAATGCGCCCGGCCGAAACGATGGACGACATTTGGAGAGTCCGGGAGAAAACCTTGTGTCACAGAGCTTGGGGTAATGCGCTCGATTGGCGCGGTCATGCCACCCGTGTATACATTCTAAGCCATTAAAGGTTTCACTCGCATTTTTCAGGGCCTTGCAATTCCTACTGAATAAGCCACCCACTCCCGGTCGTCTACTGCAGAAGGCTCTCTGTTGATCAGCTCGGCTTCTTTGACCGCCCGCTATTCGGATATTCTGATGGTCCGCTCCTGGCCGATTTTGTTGAAAAACTTCCGGAACTTCTGCTCGCGGTGATGATCGGATCTTCGTAATGGTTATTACGGAGAACTGCTGATGA
>JALZJW010000217.1 GCA_030859565.1 Pseudomonadota bacterium | reverse complement strand
CCTCCGGCGCCGGCGGCCGCCGGCGCGACCGCGACCGCGACCGCGGCCGACACCCCGAACTTTTCTTCCATAGCCTCAACAAGATCCACCACTTCGAGAACCGTCATCTTGGAAATGGCCTCCAAGATCTCTCCTTTTGATACTGCCATGATAGGTAAGCCTCCTAAGTAATAATGTCTGTGACGATGAATTAAGCCGCTTGCTTTCGATCGCGTACCGCCGCCAGCACGCGCACCAACCGCGTATGCGGTTCGGCCAGCGTCCGCACGAGCTTGGCTACCGGGGCCTGCATGACCGCCATCAGACGGCTGATAGCCTCTGCCCGCGTCGGGAGGCTCGCAACCGCCTTGATGGCGCTCGGATCGAGCAGCTTTCCGCCGAGCGCGACCAATCGCACGACGAGTTTATCGTTTCTTTTCGCGAACTCGTCGATCACTCGTGCGGCAGCCCCGGGATCCTCGCCCGCGAACGCCAATACCAGCGGTCCCACCAAGCCTTCACGCATGCACGAAAATTGGGTGTCGGACACGGCCCTGCGCACCAGCGTGTTTCTCACCACGCGCAAGTAAATCCCCGCTTTGCGCGCCGCGTTGCGCAAGTCCGTCATTTGTGCGACGGATAATCCCGCGTATTCGGCGGCGACCGCGGAATGAGCGCTACGCGCGACTTCCGCCACCTCGGCTACGATAGCCTGCTTTGCTTCCAAATTAAGCCTCACACCTGCCCTCCTGTTTAAGACACTTCCCGACTCCCGTAGATCGCCAGCGGACTGGCTAAATCACCAAGTCAGTCATCTCCTCGTAGACTGGCGCCTTACCCAGGACTCTAGCGCCGCGCGCGGCCTAGGTTCCGGCGATGCTGACTCGATCCAACTGGATCCCCGGCCCCATGGTGCTGGCAACGCTCACCTTCTTCAGGTAAACACCTTTCGCTGCCGCCGGCTTGGCCTTGTTGAGGGCGGCGACAATCGTCGCCAGGTTCTCCTGCAGGGCGCGAGTCTCAAACGAAACCTTGCCGATACAGCAATGGACTATACCGGATTTATCGCTCTTGAAGCGCACTTGTCCGGCCTTCGCGTTTCTTACCGCCGTAGCCACATCCGGGGTGACGGTGCCGACCTTGGGATTCGGCATCAGGCCGCGCGGTCCCAGGATTTGACCGAGTTGACCCACGATGACCATGCTCTCGGGTGCGGCGACGGCCACATCGAAATCGATCTGACCCGCCTTCACCTGTTGCGCCAGATCTTGGAGTCCCACGATGTCGGCGCCCGCGGCGCGCGCCGCCTCGGCCTTGGCGCCCTCGGCGAACACGGCGACCCGCACCTGCTTTCCGGTGCCATGAGGCAACACGATGGCGCCCCGCACCGACTGGTCCGATTTGCGCGCGTCGATGCCCAGGTTGATCGCCACTTCGACCGATTCATCGAACTTCGCGGAGGCGACCTCTTTGAGGAGCCGCAGGCCCTCATCCACGGCATACTGTTGGCCCGAGACGACTTTTTCCCGCGCCGCTTTCCCTCGTTTACCAAGCTTCGCCATGACTAAACGCCCTCGACTTCAATACCCATACTGCGCGCGGTACCGGCGATGGTGCGCAGCGCCGCCTCCCCGCTCGCCGCCGTCAAATCCGGTTCCTTGGTCTTGGCGATCGTTTCGAGCTGCGCTCGCGTGACCCGTCCGATCTTGTTGCTGTTCGGGGTGCTGCTGCCTTTTTCGAGTCCCAAGGCCTTGCGCAGCAGCACCGATGCGGGCGGGGTCTTGGTAATAAACGTAAAACTGCGATCTGCGAAGACGGTTATGACCACCGGAGTCGGCAATCCCGGCTCGAGCCCTTGTGTATGGGCGTTGAAGGCCTTGCAGAACTCCATGATATTCACACCGTGCTGGCCCAGGGCCGGACCGACCGGCGGGCTCGGATTCGCCTTGCCCGCGGGGACTTGCAGCTTTACGTACGCTTGTATTTTCTTTGCCACGTGTTCCTCTCTCGCATAAGCATTCTATTGCGTAAACCATCGCGCTCCGTCATTCCTTCTCGACCTGACTAAACTCCAGCTCCACCGGCGTCGCGCGGCCGAAGATTAACACCGCCACGCGTAAGCGGTTTTTTTCGTAGTTCACTTCTTCGACCACACCGCTGAAATCGGTGAACGGCCCTTCCTTGACCCGCACCACCTCGCCCACCTCGAACAATACCTTTGGCCGCGGCCTATCGGTGCCTTCCTGCATGCGATGCAAGATTTTTTCGGCTTCCTGATCCGTGATCGGCGCGGGCCGATCGCCGCTTCCACCGATGAAACCCATTACCTTCGGCACCTCCCTTACCAGGTGCCAGGTGTCCTCGTCCATTTCCATCTGAACTAAGACATAACCTGGGAAAAACTTGCGGTCCGTCTTGCGTTTCTGTCCATCCCGCAGCTCCACGACCTCCTCCGTCGGCACCAAGATGTCGCCGAACTTGTGTTGCAAGCCACTGCGTTGGATGCGCTCGTGCAACGAGCGCTTCACTTGGTTCTCGGCCCCCGAATAGGCGTGCACGACATACCAACGCAGCGTCATGCCATCAGCCTCTCGATCCGGTAAGCCACTGCACCAACCACGCAAGCAGGGTGTCAAGCAGCCAAAGGATGGCCGCCATCGCGATGACCATGGAGATGACGATTAGGGTCATGCGGGTCGTTTCCTGGCGCGTCGGCCATACGACCTTGCGCACCTCGATCTGAGCCTCCTTGAAGAATCCCCAGACATCGCGCCCCTGCGCCGTCTGTAGCGCCAGCGCCCCTGCGACACCTCCCACGGCCAAGAGCCCGACGACCCGTAACAGTAACGACTGGTCGCTGTAGAAATAAAACGCGGCCATGGCGCCCATGACCAGCAATAGGGCTAGAGCGAGTTTAAAGACGTCGCCCTTACTTTCTTGGATTTCTGCCTTTGGATTTACCATATTAGGTGCGCCGCCGGCCCGTCGTATCTTCCACCCTGCACGCGATTGCAGGCCAGGAGGGACTCGAACCCCCAACCTGCGGTTTTGGAGACCGCCGCTCTGCCAATTGAGCTACTGGCCTATACCGTTAAAAAGCCTAGGTCGTGCTAGGTTCCGATAAGGTCCTCTATTTTTTTTCCGACGACTTAAACTCTGCTCAAATGATGGCGCCGTAGCGCGCTACTCGACGACCTTAGCGACGACCCCGGCCCCGACGGTGCGGCCCCCTTCGCGGATCGCAAACCTCACCCCCTCTTCCATCGCAATCGGCGCAATCAACTTCACCACCATCTTCACATTGTCCCCCGGCATCACCATCTCCACCCCCGAGGGTAACTCCACCGCCCCCGTCACGTCGGTGGTCCGAAAATAAAACTGCGGCCGGTAATTGCTGAAAAACGGCGTGTGCCTCCCTCCCTCTTCCTTCGATAACACATACACCTCGGCTTCAAAATGGGTGTGCGGCGTCACACTGCCCGGCTTGCATAATACCTGTCCACGCTCCACCTCCTCGCGCTTGGTCCCCCGGAGCAATACCCCGACATTGTCCCCCGCCTGCCCTTCATCCAATAACTTCCGAAACATCTCCACCCCCGTGCAGATCGTCTTCTGCGTCTCCCGGATCCCCACAATCGCTACCTCCTCCCCTACCTTGACCCGCCCACGCTCCACGCGACCCGTCACCACCGTCCCTCGCCCGGAGATCGAAAATACATCCTCAATCGGCATCAAAAACGGCTGATCCACCGCCCGCTCGGGCACCGGAATGTACTCATCCATCGCCGCCACTAACCTCTCTATGGACTGCACCCCAAGCTCACTCCCCTCCCCCTCCAACGCCTTCAACGCACTCCCCACCACCACCGGCGTCTTCTCCCCGGGAAACTTGTAACTGTCCAGTAACTCCCTCACCTCCATCTCCACTAATTCCAGTAACTCCGCATCATCCACCATGTCCGCCTTGTTCATGTACACCACCATGTAGGGCACCCCGACCTGACGCGCCAACAAAATGTGCTCGCGCGTCTGCGGCATCGGCCCATCCGCCGCACTCACCACTAATATCGCCCCATCCATCTGCGCCGCCCCCGTGATCATGTTCTTCACATAATCCGCATGCCCCGGACAGTCCACATGCGCATAGTGCCGCTTCTCACTCTGGTACTCCACATGCGCCGTCGCTATCGTGATCCCCCTCGCCTTCTCCTCGGGCGCATTGTCGATCTGATCATAGCCCTTGACCTCCCCACCAAACTTCTTCGACATCACCATCGTTAACGCCGCCGTCAACGTCGTCTTCCCATGATCCACATGCCCTATCGTCCCTACATTCACATGCGGCTTCGTTCGCTGAAATTTCTCCTTGGACATAACTCAGTTCTCCGCTTTCGTTCGTC
>JALZJW010000216.1 GCA_030859565.1 Pseudomonadota bacterium | reverse complement strand
GCCGTACAACTTTGGGAAGATCCTGACCAACGTTTCCGAGGCCAGCCCCGAACTTCAATTTTCGCTCGCCTATTCGGAAATCCTCGTTGGTGGCCTGACAGAATCAGTCGCCTCAAAACATGAAGGTTGGAGCCACGCACCCTCAAATGGGGAATTAAACTAATGTGCCCTGTGGACAACTGTGTGCGATCGCCCCGACGGTGTGTTGGCAAATGCGCCGCAAATCCCGATGCGCACTCGCCCCCTCTCGCCTCGCGCTTGCCTCTCACACGACGTGATTCGGGCACAGATTTGAGGCCCAGGAGTATCCCGCCGGCTGACTATCGAGGAATCAAGGGAGAAGTTCAATGCAAATGAACAATCAACGAAACCAGGCAGCGGCCCTTGTGGCGGCTGCCATCCTATTCACTGTCGGCGGCGTATCGCCTGCCGTGGCGCAGCCTTCGACATCAACCCTCAAGGGCGTAGGTCCTTCTCCGAACCTGGCTGCACCGGCGCCAGGCGAGGCTACGACAAAGTTCGCAGAAGTCGTCGGCTGGCCGGAAAACCTCACGCCAAAGGCGCCTGATGGATTTCAGGTGGAGGCGTTCGCACGGGATCTCGAGAGCCCACGCTGGCTCTACGTTCTACCGAACGGAGACGTTCTTGTCTCGCAGGCGCGGAGTCATCCAAGGTCGAGAGCCAGTGCCGATAAGCGCAAGGGCATGGCCGGCGCCGGGAGCATCGGCGTGTCACCGAACAGAATCACTCTCCTTCGGGACTCAGACAGAGACGGACGGGCCGAGACACGAGAGGTATTTCTCACGAATCTGAATCAGCCGCTCGGCGTTGCTCTCGTCGACAACACCCTCTATGTCGCGAACACGGACGGTCTCATGCGGTTTCCCTACAAGGAGGGACAGACGAGGATCGAGGATGCAGGCACGCTGGTGCTGGAGCTTCCAGCCGGCGGTTACAACAACCACTGGACGAGGAACATTGTGGTCAATGCCGACAAATCGAAACTCTACATTTCGGTTGGATCGGCCAGCGATCATGAGGAGTACGGGATGGATACGGACGTTCGCCGCGCGAACATTCTCGAGATCAACCCAGACGGGTCGGGTGAACGAATCTTTGCGGCAGGGATTCGTAACCCAGTTGGTATGAGTTGGCAGCCCGAAACCGGGCGTCTCTGGACCGCGGTGAACGAGCGGGATAACCTGGGCGACGATCTCGTCCCTGATTACATTACCGCGATCCAGGAAGCCGGTTTCTACGGCTGGCCGTATACGTACTACGGCCAAAACATCGATCCCCGCCGCAAGGGCGAGCGTCCCGAGCTGGTGGCTCGGAGCATCAAGCCCGATTACGCGCTTGGGTCGCATACCGCTTCGCTGGGATTGCAGTTCTATACTGGAGGCAGCTTCCCGGAGAGGTACCGCGGCGGCGCGTTCATCGGTCAGCACGGCTCATGGAACCGCTCACAGTTCAGCGGATACCGTGTCGTGTTCGTGCCGTTTCAGAATGGTCAGCCACGAGGACAACCCGAAGACTTCCTGACTGGCTTTATGGCGGACCCGCGGACCGGAAAAACGTACGGCCGTCCGGTAGGGATCGCGGAATTGCGCGACGGTTCGCTCTTGGTTGCCGACGACGCCGGCGGTGTCGTGTGGCGGGTCTTGCGTGTCGCCGGCCGTTGATTGCAGTCACTGAGCAACGTGTCAAAGCGCCGCATTGTAGTCGCACAGCAATGTCCAAACTGCGGTAGGTGTTGACGGCACGAGCAGCGCCCTGGCTTTTGTAGCCGGGTGCGATGCGCCGCCCCCCGGCAGCGACGACTGGCCTCATGCATCAGGGAAGGAGTCAAGTGACGAAGCTTCGGCTTGGCATTTCACTGGTCTTAGTCTCGACCGCAGCGCTTGCTGTGGCTTCGTGCTGGCGACCCTCATCCCGCCACCACGCCGGCTCCGTCGGAGCTCACATGGGGTCCTGGCCTGTGTGTCGCGAATTGCTAATTGTAAGATAATTTACGCGCTAATCGCAGTTTTGCCGATGTGTGCTGAGTTGATAAGGTGGCGGTATGCGCGAAGTTTTCGTCCTGCTAGCTCATCTTCTCATAACGTTGGTCAAGCTCTGCCGACCGGCTGGACTTTATGCGGTAGTCGCCGAGTCACTCGCGGTGACGTTCACGTCGGACGGCGCTTCACGAGCCGCACGCATTCGCTCGACGAGCGACAGATCACCGCGTTCGCGAGCGAGTTCGACCCGCAGCCCTTTCACACGGATCGCGAGGCCGCGAAGGAGACCCTCTTCCGGGGGCTCGCGGCGAGCGGGTGGCACACGGCGGCGATCACCATGCGCCTCCAGGTCGACGGCGGCCTGCCGATCGCTGGTGGCCTCGTCGGCCTTGGGGGAGAAGTCGCCTGGCCGACGGCGACCCGGCCCGGCGATGTGCTCCATGTCGAAAGCGAGGTTGTGGAAGTCGTGCCGTCTCGCTCGCGGCCGGACCGCGGAACGGTCACGGTGCGGAGCGAAACCCGCAACCAGCGCGGCGAAGTCGTGCAGACGACGAGCGGTCAAGCTGCTCGTTCCACGCCGTTCGAGGATGGACGGCTGACCTCAGTTCGCGAGGGACCCGATGGCCTGCACAAACACCGCAAGGACTCGAGGTAGCGAGTCCAGCGCCCCCAGCGGGGGCTGTAGTTCAAGCCGCAGCATGAAGATCATTGCCGTTTGCGCCCTCGGCGCCGTGGTGGCGGTTGGGGTGGCTGCAGCGGCAACCAGGTGGTCCGGCCGCGCCGCCGCCACCCGAGGTCGACATCGCCAGGCCCATCGTGCGCGACATTACCGAATGGGACGAGTATACGGGCCGTTTGACGGCGATCGATACGGTGGAAGTCCGGCCGCGCGTGAGCGGCTATCTCGAATCCGTGCATTTCAAGGAAGGCCAAATCGTCAAGAAGGGTGACCTGCTGTTCGTGATCGATCCGCGCCCGTTCCGCGCTGTGCTGGCTGCAGCCGCAGCCGATGTTCGGGGCGCACAGACTCGGGCTTGAACTCGCGCGAAACGATGCGCAGCACACCTCGGCGGGTCTTCAGCATGAGGCAGGGCCTTCAATACATCATCACACAAGCTATAGATTGCGGTGATTTGACCGTCCACAGGGATTCTCTTCAGGAGAATCCTTTGTGGATATCTTCTGGTTGTCAATATCGTGCAGATAATTTCAACCACTCATTTGAAAGCCGCTGAGCGCGAGCATAGCCTGCGGGCGCTGCGGGAAGCCAATGGGGTGATTGGGGGCCTCCGGCGCCGCGGCCCGCCTCGGCATGAAACGGACGACGCTCCAGTCCAGAATGAAAAAGCTCGGCATCTCCCGCCGCGCCTGACGCCGATATCTCGGCATCTGCCGATATGTCAGCAGAGCTGCTTCGGCGCCGCCTCGTCTCTCCAGCAAACATCCACTCTGGCCAAAGCGTAAAACCTTGTTCAGTTTCAGCGACTTGGCTGACCTCTGCACGGTTGGAGCCTGGTTGGAATGAGGATTGCCGATGGAGAAGGCATAGGCCATCTCAGCACACCGAATACTTTCCGGCTGGCGAGCGGGCCAAACATCCCCAGGCATAAAAGGCCTGTTAAATCGTGAAGGAGGTATCGGTTATGAGAAGCAAGAGCATCAGATTACACCAACGACTGACACCGCTCCTCGTATTCCTACCGCTCTTGTTGGCGGGGTGCGAGCAGTGGGGCCAATCTGATCAACCGGGAACACCACAGGGCAAGAGTGAATCCCCGCTGGCTACGTCGTCTGGACCATCAGTGAACGAGGAATTTGTGCGATTGGCTGAAACAGCAATGGGCGATCTTAATAACGGGATCGAGGAACTGGAAGTCGCGTCCAGTGACGTGAACCCGGATATCCAGGCCGCGCTCGATGAGCAGATAGAGGTGTTACAAGAGCAACAGCAGGCGGCAAGCCAGACGCTTGACGAGTTAAGGGGAACGAGCGGTGAGATGCAGCCCGACCTCCAAGCCCATTTCATAAGCGCCTGGAATGAGATTGTTACATCGTATAAGGCAGCCAATGTACTGTTGATACTGGACGCGATGTGGACTGGCTTTATTTCGGCTTAGCAAGAAGTGTGTGCTGCCCTAGGAATCAGAGAATCAGGCATGGTGAAAATTACCATGCAGAACGAAGCCGGAGTTCTGTTCTTTTCAGTTGGAAAGAAAGCTTGCCGGGCCCTGGGTGAAGGAACTGGAACGCTGCTGGCGCTCCGCTGTCGGCACGCAACAGAGCTACCCCGTGCGCGTGGATCTAGGAAGGGACCGAGTTGGTGGCCTCAGGGTGCCTAAACACGTGCATTGTTGAAGAGGTCATGCAGTCAGAATGCCCTAAGTGCAATCATGTTTACGTCAAGTGGCTCAACTACGAAGAAACCGAGGAAGAGGAAATGAATAAGCCAACCTACGAAGAACTAAAACAGGACCTTATTAAACATCCTAACCGGATGGTTTTTATCAAGGACTTTGGACCGGCACTGTGTCAAGAAGAAGTTAAAACTCCAGAGTATCAGCAGTTCGTTTTCCAAAACTACTTTAA
>JALZJW010000215.1 GCA_030859565.1 Pseudomonadota bacterium | reverse complement strand
GAACAGTCGTCGCACCGCCCAGGCTCCCGACGCCCCCAGCTATCCCCGGAGGCCAGTACTCTTTCACCCTAGGAGGCCAGGCTTTACTACCTTCTTTCAGACTCATCTTTGAATTAGAAAATACTGAGACACGCCGCGCGTGTCGGGTATAAGCGTGCATCCTGCCCCGGCCGGCAGCGCCTTGTTGTTGCATCCTCGCCGCGCCAAACAGGGCCGCCTTCGGCCCCGGCCAGTCTTCGACTGGCACTCGTACGAGCCCCTGGCCCTGGCTTTCCGACGCTTCGCGTTCGGCGGGTAACGGGCTGCGCCCTACCCCGCCTTTTTTTACTCCCCACCGTGAGCATAGTACACATCCCTTGAGTACACCAGCATTCTAAAGGTGCACACAGACGGCAACGATACCGAGGCGATTTGCGAGGCAGCCAGCCGGCCGGGGATGCGTTTTGTGCCGATTAATACGGAGGCCTAGCAGGATATCCAGAGGTACATCGGATCCGCCGCCCTGCTGGTACGGCCTGGTGTCGAGTCTTGCATTCTGGGTTGCTTTTTAAACGCCGCCGGCGCGACCCTCCCGGGCCGCGCTATAAACCGCAAGGGTAAAAGCAAAAAGAGCAAAGGGCTAATCCAGGTCGTGGGCCAGACGAAATCCCACGGTGTCGGACCGGTGATCCGGCGGGCCCCCGCTACGGGTGGCCGAACGAACGATTTTCGGTGGGTCGGCCCAGGAACCGCCGCGGATCACGCGCAGGGCACAGAAACCTTCTTCCCAAGCGCCACCATCCAAGGACGCGCCTGCGTGGCTATCCCGATTGCAGTCCTGTACCCATTCATACACATTGCCCAACATGTCATAAAGCCCAAACCTATTTGGCTTGAACCGTCCTACCGGGGCCAGCGTGGCATAATCATCATCGCAAGCATGGGATTCCCAGCTCACACCGAATCGTCGCTGCAGCTCGGTCCCGTGCTTGCGGTCGAAAACATTGGCGTAGACACAGGCTTGTGCGGGATCCTCGCCCCAGTAACGCCGCTCGGTTGTGCCCGCTCGCGCCGCATACTCCCACTCGGCCTCGGTCGGTAACCGGAACCGTGTACCGGTCTTTTCAGATAACCACCCTGCGTAGGCCGTAGCGTCTTCCCAGGAAACGTTGATCACCGGTAGCCGCGCGCGTTCCGCGTCAGTGAATCCGGCACCGAAACCCGCGTCACTGGGCGGGCGGCGATCGGTCGCATAAGCAAAACGGTCATACTCCTCGAATGTGACTTCATAGCGACTCAGCTTAAAGGGTTTGGCGATGCTCACCGTGTCCTGCGGCCTTTCGGCTACGCCGGCCTCTTTCGCCTCTATGTTCGCGTCAGACGATCCCATCTGAAATTTACCGGAGGGGATAACCACCCAGTCTTCCTCATGCAGAATAGGCCGGCGGCGCTGCTCCTCTTGATACCACCAGACGGCAGCACCGGTCGCGACCACCAGCACGAGCGCAACGGCCACTTGCCCGCCCCAACGCCGATTGCGAGCGGAGCGCCGACTGTTCTCGATAAAGCCGAGGTCGTCGCTGTCCAGGTGCTGGGCGTGCTGTTTGATCTGGCCGAGCGCTTCCGCTAGGGCTTCCCCCTGCAAAAGCGTTCGGCTTCCGCGCATCACCGTCAAGCGCTTGCGCCAGAGAAGAAACGCGCGGTTGTCTTCCAGCCAGTGGCTAAAGCGCCGCCAATGCCGCAGCACGGCTTCGTGGGCTACCTCTACCCATGACACGTTGGCGTCATCCTTGTTGGTGACCAGCAAGCGTCCGTCCACCAGCCGGTTCAGCAGCGCTTGCTCTCGGTCCGCAAAGGCGTCGAGCCGTGCGCGCGTGCGCACCGTGCCGCCTTTCTCATCCACGTCCGCGAGTTGGCGAAAGATTTTGGCGAGCGCTGCCTCGTCCACGTTCCCGGCCGCATCCTGCACGGCCTTTTCGGCCTGGCCCTCGATGACACCCCCAATGCCGCCCACTTTCCCGCCGTCACCGTTCTTAGCGCCCAACATGCGATAGGCGGCCACGGTCAGTTGTTTACCGCCACTGCGTTCGTAAAGCTCCTCCAAGGCGAACTCGACCAGCGCCAGCGCCCCGGGCTCGGTGCCCGCGTCCTTCAAAATGGCACCTGCCAAGCCCGGCTCCGGATCTAGGCCGGCGACCCGCGCCGGGCGTTCAATCATCTCGGCGAGTGCGAGAGGGGTCGGTGCCGCGAGCGGGAAACTCCCGTCGCGTAGCAAAGCAGCCAGCCGTGGGTCGCGTGTGCAGTGTTCGTAGTAGTCGGCGCGCAGGGTCAGCACGACCCGAATGCGCGGCGAGGAGGCTATGGCATCAATGAGCTCGATGAAGGGCTCTCGATGTCGCTCTTCGACCCGCGCGCTGAAGAGCTCCTCGAATTGATCGGCGAAGAGCAATAGCTCGGCATTCGCGGATTTGCCCTGCAGAACTTGGCCGGCGAGTGCATTAATCTCGGCGGGACGGGTGCGGAGCCGGTCCGACAGCGCCTCCGGGGACTCCGATGCGCTGGGCAACTGCGCGGCTAATTTGCGGGTCAGGTTCACGAACGGATCCCTCCCCCGCTCGGCGGGGGTAAACCGCACGCTGACCCAATTTCCGCTTCCCGATAAGGCGCCATCGCGGAGCCGGGGAATGAGACCGGCACCGACCAGCGAAGACTTACCCGAGCCCGAGGCGCCAATGACCGCGACGATGCGTGTCGTGGCGGCGGCGAAGCGCTTGACCAACTCATCGCTTTCCCGGCCGCGGCCGAAGAATATTGCGGCATGCCTCTCCCGAAAGGCGTTCAGACCAAGGTAAGGGTTACCTTCCCAAATAGGCTTAGTCGTGGGGTCGCGGGTGGCGGCTGAAGATCCCTTAGCGGGCGGGGGTGCGTCCCTGGGGAGTGCGTCAAGCTGGACTTGAATGAGCTCGCGCAGCTCGCGTTCGAGCTTATCCGCGAACTCGCTCGGCGAGGCATAGGGCTTGACGCTCTGGCGCAAAGAGCCATCGGTGTTCGTGAATTGAGCAAAGAAGGCTTCCACACCTTTGTATTGGCGGCGCTTCTCCTCTAACTGGGCATCGTCCAAATCTACCTGCCGTTTTTCCGAACGTCGGTAAACCAAAACAGTCGGTTTCCCAGTTTTCTCTGCAGCCTCCAGCGCGTCGCAGAACTCCCATTCGGTGCCCGAGACATACGGCGTGCCGTCGGGCTTCCGGTGTTCAGGCGGCAGCGGCGTGCCCATGCGGGACCACAAGATAACGACCACGACCTCGCATTGGCTGGGCTTTGGGCGACGGTTATTGATCGCTTCTTGCGGCGTCAAATGCGCATCCAGGGGCACCGGCGCCCCCAGATCGTCCCAGGAGACCGCCTCGAGGTGGACGCGATCACGCAGGCTATATTCCTGCGAGAGCCTGTCGAGCACCCTGCGCGCCAAGCCGCGCTCGTCGGAAACATCCCCCGGTGAGGATAAGAATATCTTGAGCTCGAGGCGCGCTGACATGCGCCTATTCTAGATTGCCCATCGCGGACGGCGCCAGGTCGCGACCGCAGCGGACGGCTACGTCCAGCACCGGTGGGCCGCAAAGGGAAAAGTTTGGCATTCCCCCCCCGGCCTGTGTTCCAATTTAAGGGAGTTCAACACGGAGGTCGCAATGGAGGCTATTGCCGAGACCCGGCTGATGGTGCCGGGGGATGCCGAGCAGCAGCAGGCGCTTGCGCCGCGCTACGATGCGGTGCACAACCGAAGAGTTGTGCAGGCCGCTCGCGACGGAAGATTACGGGTTGCAGGCAATGCCGGATACAAGCCCGCCGAAGTGGCATCTGGCGCATACCACCTGGTTTTTCGAAACCTTCCTGCTAAAGCCGTTTCTGCATGCTTATTCGGTTTTTCATCCGCGGTTTGAATATCTCTTCAACTCCTACTACCAAACGATTGGCGCGCAGTATCCGCGCCCGGAGCGCGGTTTGTTATCCCGCCCCACGGTGGCAGATGTCTATCGCTATCGCGCCCACGTGGACGCGGCCATGGCGAGGTTGCTGACGGAAGCACGTGCGGACGATTTCGCCGAGATCGCCCGCCGCACGACACTTGGCTGTCATCACGAACAACAGCATCAGGAGTTGTTGCTCACCGACATCAAGTACAACTTCTCGCTCAATCCGCTTCGCCCGGCCTATCGCGCTGATTTGGCCGAAGCCCAGAGACCGAGGCCCGTGCCGTTTAACTGGATCTATTACCAGGTAGGTATGCACGCGATCGGCCACGCCGGCGCGGACTTCGCCTTCGATAACGAGCTGCCGCGGCACAGCGTGTAGACAAGATTGAATTCGACATAGCGGCCGCGCCGATAGAGCTGGAAGTCGCGTTCGCGTTCGCCATAGGGATGGTCCTCGCGGCGCTCGACGATGGGTAGATAAGCAGCCAGGTAATGATCGCCGACGCTGCGGACGAAGGCGAAGCACTGCTCGAAGCCCCAGGCGTTGAGGTCATCGAAGAACAGGCCGCCGATCCCGCGCGGCTCGGCTCGATGGCGGAGGTAGAAATACTCGTCGCACCAGCGTTTGAAGCGCGGGTA
>JALZJW010000214.1 GCA_030859565.1 Pseudomonadota bacterium | reverse complement strand
CGCCTATCGTGTGATATGTCTCGCGTCTCGCTGCGCGGCTTCGCGCAGCTGGGCGTGCTCATAAACACTTATTCAGAGTTTCCCTAATACTCCGTGGCTTTCGCTGCTCACGCGTCACGCAAGAGCCGCGTGCTAGGGACGGCGTTCGCGCCGATGCGTTTGCGGTGCCGCGCTTGCGGCCGGATCACGCCCCGGTATAATCCCGGTAGATAGAGCCAGCGGGAAAGTAGGCTACAGGCCACCATCCGGGTAATGAGCGCGATGTCTTTGACCGCGCGGAAATGACTGGGGCGGGCATTGCCCGCGTAGAGGGCCGGAATCGGCAAGAACAAGCTTAGGCACCCCTGCTGCGCGCCCTGGATCAAGATCTCGCTTTCCAGCACAAAGCCTTCGGATCGAAGATCCAACCGCCGCAGAAGACCGGCAGGGTACAGGCGGAAACCGCACTGGCTGTCGTCGACGGCGTAACCGGCGGCCCACGAGATCCAAAAATTGGCGATCTTGTTGGCGATATAGCGCTTAGGAGGAAAGGCGGCCTTCTCCGCGAGGCGCGAGCCGGTGATGATCTCCCGCGGGTGGGCTTGCGCCAGGGCCAGGAATCGCGGAATATCTTCCGGCCGGTGCTGGCCGTCGGCGTCCAGGGTAATCACTGCCGACGCCCCGTGACGGAGCGCCGCCCGCATCCCGGCCCAGAGGCTCGCGGCCTTACCAAGGTTGCGCGGATTGCGTACTAGGGTGATCGGCAGATCGGCGACGCTGGCGGCCGTGCTGTCCGTGGAACCGTCGTCAACGACAATGATCCGGGGGCAATGGCGCAAAACCCCCACGACGACGGCGCGCAGAGTCCGCGCTTCATTGTAGGCAGGAATGACGGTAACGACGCCGTTCATATCGCGAGGACCGTGTTCACCAGCATATAGGGTAAGGCCATTCCTACGAACTGACCAGAGACTCTGGGCCCCGGCGATCCAAATCATCCATGACGACTTTACCCGACTACCGCCGCTGGCGTCCGGCTCCCCTGATCAAAGCGTCCGCGCTTCTGCACGCCGGTGCGGTGGTGGCAACGATCCTTCGTCCAGAAGCCTGGCCCTGGACCGCCGGCGCGGTCGTCACCGACCAGGCGATGCTGACCATCGCTGGACTGTGGCCACGGAGTAGTCTACTGGGGCCGAACTGGAAGCGACTACCGCCCGAAGCCGCGGCGCGGGGTGAGATGGCCATTACCATCGACGACGGCCCGGAGCCAAAGGTTACACCCGCTGTTCTCGACCTGCTCGACCGGCACGGCGTGAAAGCCACCTTCTTCTGCATCGGCGAGCGGGCGATGCGCCACCCTGATCTGTGCAGGGAAATCGTCCAGCGCGGCCACGCAGTGGAAAACCATAGCCTGCGTCACCGGCGCGACTTCGCACTGTTTGGACTCCGCGGCTTCGTCCAAGAAATCAAAGCCGCCCAAGACACTTTGGCCGCGATCACCGGGATGCGCCCCCTCTTCTTCCGCGCTCCCGCAGGCTTGCGCAACCCCTTGCTCGATCCGGCGCTCTGCCGCCTCGCCCTGCGCCTGGTGAGCTGGACCCGCCGCGGCTTCGACACCTTCGACGGCAATGCGGAATCGGTTTCTGCGAGACTGCTGCGCGGACTGAACGGGGGCGACATCTTGCTGCTCCATGACGGCAATGCAGCCCGCACCACCGGCGGCGATGCGGTTATTCTCGATGTCTTGCCACGGTTGCTCGACGCCATCAACGTTGCCAAGCTTCGTCCGGTCACCCTTCGTTCGGCGATTAAATGAGCACTGCATTCAGGCGCGCATTGCTTGATACCGCCGCCGTTCCCTACCGATCCGCCGGCCGTTTCGCCTGGTACTTTGCCCGCGGCAAGCTCGGCCGCGACCCGGTATTTCTCGGCCTGCTCGAGCTGGGTCTGATCCCGGACCACGCACGTATTCTCGATCTCGGCTGCGGCCAGGGCTTGCTGGCTTCATGGCTGCTTGCGGCGCGCGCCCTGTTTGAAGCGGGCCAGTGGCCGGCACGCTGGCCACCGGCCCCAAAGACGTTTGCATATCGGGGTGTCGAGTTAATGCCGCGCGATGTGCGGCGGGCCAGCCGGGCGCTCGGCGAGCGGGCGGAATTCGTCCTCGCCGACATGCGCAGCGCGGACTTCGGCAAGTCCGACGCGATCGTCATCCTCGATGTACTGCATTACATCGACTACTCCGCCCAAGACGACGTGCTACGGCGGGTGCGGGAGGCACTGATGCCCGTGGGCGTGCTGCTGATGCGGGTGGGGGACGCCGCCGGCGGCCTGCCGTTCAGGATCTCCCACTGGGTCGATCACCTGGTGAGCTTCACCCGCGGCTACCGGTTTTCCAGACTTTACTGCCGCTCCCTGCAAGACTGGCAAACGTCGCTCTGCCGGCTCGGCTTCACAATCGAGCCGGTGCCGATGAATCGAGGCACGCCCTTCGCCAATGTGTTGCTTGTCGCTAGGCTCGGCCCCGCCGGCTGAAAGACCCCGCCATGAGCCCGGAAGCCCAACTGTCGTCCATGGCTATTGCATAGGCACTCGCCGGCCTCGGCCTGCGCGAGGCCGTATTCCAAGCGCTGCTCGTGCCGCTCTGCGCGGCGAGCCTCCCCTTGTCGGCTCTGTCCTTAATCTTCTTAAGATCGCGCGTAAAACTCTGACGGAAGGTGGTCTTCACTCCTGGCCTTCGAGAACATTGAAGATGTCCTCGCGAGTTGCCGGTTGTGTTTCGAGTCCCTCGCGTACTGCTTTGCCCAACGCGAAGTCTTCGAGCACCTCGACGAATACTTCATGCAATAGCTCGCGCTCTTCATGCAGCGTCTCGGACAGAGCCTCTTTGAGCGTTTGTTTCAAAGTTTCTCGATCAACTGTAGTTTGTGTCATCGTTTAATCCTCACACATTGGCCAAATGATGCATGGAATGTATCCTACGTATGCTCATTCGCCAAAATCCTCGCCATCAACTGGAACTCCGGCCCAATTCTCCAGATAAACGCCGTTCTTGACATGCAGGTGAAAGGTGGAATATGACCAGTCCTTAACGCATTTCACGAGCCCGTGTTTCACCGGGTTATAGTGCAGGTAATCGAAATGCCGCCCATAGTCCCTTTCGTCCCGCAGCGTATGTTCCCAAAACCGCCGTTGCCAGATGCCGCGCCGCCGGTAGTGTGAACGCGATGCCGTTCGCGGTTGTTCCGGCCCACCCAGCGCCAGCCAGGATTCGGTGAATTATTTTTTGATCGCGCCCCAGCGTTTGGAGTAATCGGTATCGTCGGGCGGCAGGGTCCAGATGGCGTGCAGGTGATCGCGCAGCATCACCAGTGCATCCACCCGGAACGGCCAGCGTTGCCAGCACGCCCGAAATGCCCCGCGCAACAAATCCCGAGAAAGGTCGTTACGCAAAATCGCTGCCCGCCGTTCCGTCACCACGGTGAAGAAAAACGACCCGCCCAGAACATAGCATCGCCGATAATCCGCCATACCGAACCATCCATCCCATCGTAGGGTACGCACCGCATACCAATTCCAGGCGCATCGCGTAACCATTTCAAGCGCCCGGTTACCCATTTTGCCCGGTGTTGAACATCGCCCACAAACCAGAAAGGTTTTCGTGGAATTCATGTTCATGCGGTCGATTTGGCCTCGTTTAAGGTACGCAGTGCGTACCCTACCTGGCTACCTGGCTTGGTCCAATCGTAGTCGGCAAGGGGTAAATCACTCACGTTGAAGACCGATTCGCTCTGCTTTCCAAGAGGTACGTCCCGCTGCCCCTTGATGCGCATCTCGCCGCTGCCCATATGCGTCAAGTCCAACTGAACCGGGTCGAAATCTGGCGTTTCAATTTCTTAGTCACGGTTCTCCACTGCCGTAGCGTGGCTGTGGTCCAGTGCAGCGCGTTTGTTAGGTAATGCCTTTACCTATCGGCCAGCAAAGACCTGCTTGAAATTCCAGCCGGTGCCTATCTTCTTGGCTTGAACAGGCCAACTGGGTGAACCGTCCGCCGTGCCCGTATGCTTGTAGAAAAGCATATCCTCACTCTCCGTTATGGCGTAGACGGCACCATTATCACCAGCAAAGACCTGCTTGAAATTCCAACCGGCACCTATTTTCTTGGCTTGAATAGGCCAACTGGGTGAACCGTCCGCCGTGCCCGTATGCTTGTAGAAAAGCATATCCCCACTCTCCGTTGTCGTGTAAATCGGCGTTGCTAATGCAGAAAGTGGCTATCCACGTCGCGCAAGTAGGCCACGACATATATGATAATTGGAATCGTTAGACCGCAATATATAGGGGACAACTTGCGTCAAGGGGATACCCACTATGCAGAAAATGGCTCAGACGAGAGCTGGGGACCTGGTAGAGTTGTGTAGATCCCGCCATTGGGATCGGCCAGGAACAGCGCGACGCGGTCCTGACCGGTGACCACGGCGGTGACTGGCGCGCCCGGTGTGCTTCTGCCCTCCGAGACGCTCGTCCATGGCCCCCAGCTGCCTTCGGCACTGCCCGAGGTTGTGTAGATCCCGCCATTGGGATCGGCCAGGAACAGCGCGACGCGGTCTTGAGCGGTGAGCACGGCGGTGACTGGCGCGCCGGGTGTGCTTCTGCC
>JALZJW010000213.1 GCA_030859565.1 Pseudomonadota bacterium | reverse complement strand
CTTCAGCGCGAATTCCGTCATGCTCGCCAAACGCTGGAGCACGCTCTTCATAAACAGCCGGTAAAAACGCAGTTGACACTCCGGTGATAACTGCTCCAGCATCGTTTCGTTGACCTTGAGCACCGAGCAATGGCGATTCGCTATGATCGCCGCCGCCCGTGCACCCTCGGTGATCTTGCCGATTTCCCCGAAGCAACCGCCTTCGTTGAGCAGGGCCATTTTCTTTTTCGCTTGCACTACGACGGCGCTGCCTTCCACGATGATATATAACGCGTCCTCAATCTCGCCGCCGGTCAGTATCGGGTCATCCTCCGAGAACTCTTGCCGGATACTGCCGCGGATAATCGTCCACAGGTCTTCATCGCTAAACTCGGAAAAAACCGCGAGCCGCCGCAGCTCTTGAAAGCGTTCGCTCAGCGATATGTCGCGTGCGGGCACCCATAGAGATCCGAAGATCGCCGCGAGATCCGAAGCCAAATCGAGGCCGCGTTTATATCGGCTCGCCGGTGCTTTTTCGAGCGCACGCCCGACGATGCGTTCCAAGACGGGGGACGTATCGGGCCGGTGTGCGCTCATCGGCGCCGGATCCTCGTTAACGACGCGATGGATCACCTCCGAGAAACGCTGGGCGTAGAAGGGATGCCGGCCGGTCAGCATTTCATACATGACCACGCCCAGGGAAAAGAGATCGGTTTGGCCCGAGATGGGCTCCTCTTGGACCTGCTCGGGCGACATATAGCCTGGCGAGCCCGCGAAGCCGAGCGTCAGGCCTTCCTTGCTGTTTCCGCGGTTGATGTAAGCGATACCGAAATCGCCGATCTTGACCTCGCCCTCGGGAGTCAATAAGAGATTGGTAGGCTTGATGTCGCGGTGTAACACACCCTGCGCGTGCGCATGATCCAGGGCTTTCGCACATCTAAAAATAAGCTCGACGACACGCTCCACCGGCAACAGGCGATCCGGCGTACAATGCGCTTTAAGCGTCGCCCCCTCCACGATGTACTCCATCGCGATATAACAGGTATCACCCTCGATTCCGGCGTCGAATACTTGCACGATGCTGGGATGACGCAACGCCGCGGTTGCTTGCGCCTCGATAAAAAATCGATTCCGGATTTCCTCCGGAGCAGCCTCCGCGATGCTCGCCGCAGGAACCTTGAGCGCAACCGGGCGATCGACGTAGGGATCTTGGGCGAGGAAAACCGCCGCTGAACTGTTGCGGGATAGCTCCCTCACAATACGGTATTTACCAAGGCGCTGTGGTTTGTTGCTCATGTTTGCCAGTGAATCGGCCCGTTGTCCGGATAAGGTTTCTCGCAACGGCAATGCTAGAATAACATCGTGCGGTCTGACAGCCAGCTCCAGGACGGCCGCGACGCACCGGTTTCCGGACTCCAAAGATGCTTACAGACACGAACGCCGATCCAGCCCCCCGCGACAGCGCGCTGTCGAAGCTCTGCCTTCAGTACTTATTGCTGGTGCGGGTCGTCGTGATCTGCGGGCAACTCGCCGCCGCCATTGCCGCGCATTATATCCTGGCGATGCCGCCCTCAATACTGCCCGTGGCGATTGTAATCATCGCTCTCGGCGGTTTCACGTTTTTCAGTTGGCGCACCCTTCAATCGGGGATTCCGGTTTCGGAGCGCAGCATCCTGACACAGCTTCTCGTCGATGTCCTCGGGCTGGCGGTGCTGTTATTGTTTACAGGAGGATCGGCTAACCCATTCGCATCCTTGCTACTTTTACCCGTCATCGTCGCCGCGGCCCTCTTGCCGCGCCGCTACACCTGGATCATTGCCGCCGAGGCGGCGCTCTTTTACACCGGGCTTTTGTTCGTTCATGTGCACCCGCTTTACGTAGAGGTCCATCCTCCGGAGAGCACCCAGATCGGACATGAGTTTGCCTTCCATGTCTGGGGGATGTGGCTCGGGTTTCTATTGAGCGCCATGGTCGTGGCGTATTTCGTGGCGCGCATGGGCTCCACCTTACGCCAACACGATCGGGACCTTGCGCAGGCCCGGGAAAAAGCGCTCGAAGCCGGCCAACTCGCGGCCTTGGGCTCGCTGGCCGCCGGAACGGCCCACGAGCTCGGGACCCCGCTCGCGACGATCGCAATCTTGGCCAAGGAATTGGAACGCGACTATGAGGACAACGAGACGCTCACGGAAAAACTTCAGCTATTGCACAGCCAGGTGATGCGCTGTAAAGGGATTCTGTCGAGCATAGCGGCGCGTTCGGGCGCGGCCCAAGCCGACGCGGGGCGGCCCGTTTATCTGGATCGCTATCTCGACGATCTGATCGGCGAATGGCGTCAGCTGCATCCCGGGCTCGCGCCGCGGGTGAAGCGTTCCGGACCTCAGCCGGCAGCGCAAATCATCGCCGATCGAACCCTCACACAGGCGCTTCTCAATGTGCTCAACAACGCCGCCGATGCGGCGGCGCAATCCGTGGCGGTAGAGGCGATATGGACCGACGATCGCCTCGAGATCACGGTCTACGACGATGGCGCCGGCCTGCCCGAGACGTTGCGCAAGCACATCGGGACACCTTTCGTAACCACAAAACCCGCGGGAAAGGGCTTGGGCCTTGGCTTGTATCTCGCGCGCACGACGCTCGATCGACTCGGCGGTACGCTCGATCTGGAAGAGCGGAGGCCTTCCGGTGTATGCGTCAAAATCGGCTTACCGCTCACTCCCTTAATGACCGCGAAGCCGTTATGATCGATGCCATGCTCGAAGCTCCGGCGCCTGCTGTGATACTGGTGGACGATGATGCCGCGTTTTGCGAGGTTCTGGGCGATGCGCTGGCCCGGCGAGGCCTCGATACCTTCATCGCTCACAACGCCGAGGACGGTCTACGGCTGGCCGAACAGCATGCGCCCGGCTATGCCGTGGTCGATCTGCGTATGCCCGGTCCCTCGGGGCTCGCGCTGGTGGCCCGGCTCCGGGCGCAAGATCCCGAGATGAAGATTGTCGTCCTCACCGGTTATGCCAGCATTACCACGGCCGTCGAGGCTATAAAGCTCGGCGCTACTTACTACCTGACGAAGCCCACCGACGCCGACGAGATCATGGCGGCCTTCCACCGCGACGACGGCAATACCCGCGCCGAGGCCGCGCCGCACCCGATCTCGATGGACCGCATCGAGTGGGAGCACATTCAGCGTGTTTTGGTCGAGTGCCGAGCCAACGTCTCCGAAGCCGCCCGGCGTCTGGGAATGCACCGGCGAACGCTACAGCGCAAGCTCAATAAGCGGCCAGCGCCGGTGTGAGTGACGATCCCGCCGAGGATCCGATGCGGCTTGATCTCCACAGTCATCCCGGCGCTTATGCCATCCGCTCCTATCGCCGGGGCGCCATCGTGGTCAACGAGGAGACCCTGACGCAAAGCTTCATCATCACGCCCACGCAACTTCTCCGCGACTGGCCGCCCCAACGCTTCGATGAGGTGCTGCCCGAGCACTTCACGGCCATTACCCAGCTCAAGCCCGAAATCGTCCTCTTCGGAACCGGAACGCGGTTGCGTTTTCCGTCCGCGGACATTGGCGCCAGTCTATTAAGCGCGGGCATCGGCTTTGAAGTGATGGATACGGCGGCCGCTTGCCGCAGCTACGTTATCTTGTTATCCGAAGATCGCAATGTGGCCGCGGCGCTCCTGATGATCGAATAGTTCGTGGTCGCAAGGGCACGGATGTTCGCGCCGCTCGACCCCGATGAGGGGGTGCAACCGGCTTGAGCGCGTGATCGCCGGGTGCTATCATTGCAATCACTATCGCTCTCGACTCCTACAGGAGATCCGTCATGGCCAATCTTATCGTCCGCAACGTCGATGAAGACATCGTCCAAGCGCTCAAGGCGCGGGCCGGTCGGCACGGTACCAGCGCTGAAGCCGAGCATCGCCGTATCCTCGCGCAAGCTTTGCTCCGACCGCGTCGAAGAACGTTCGCGGAAGTGCTGGTTCGCATGCCCGGCGTGGGCGAGGACGCTGACTTCGAGCGCATCGATGCAAGCTTCCGCGACCATGTACCTCGTTGACACCAACGTCATCAGCGAAGCTCGAAAAGGCCGCAAGGCCAACCCCGGTGTAAACCGATTCTTCAAGGACGCGGCGGCGGGCGGCACGCCGCTCTTCATCAGCGTCATCACTGTGGGTGAAATCAGGCGCGGTATCGAGTTGCTGCGCCACCGTGACGACCTCTCCCAGATGAAGCGGCTGGAAACCTGGCTGGAGAAACTGCTCGCCGACTTCGGCGAGCAGATGCTGGAGTTCGGTCGTGAAGAGGCACAGATCTGGGGACGCCTGTGCGTACCCCACCCCGAAAACGCCATCGATAAGCAGATCGCCGCCATCGCACTCACGCGCGACCTTACCCTGGTCACTCGCAACACCAGCCACTTCTCACGATTGGGATCCTCGATCCTGAATCCGTTTGACCCAGCCTGACGTACGTTGCCCTACCCGTAGTAACGGCGGAATCCCGGATGAAACATGAGAGGAACCGGAGGACGACTATGCAACGAACCACCCGGATTCCGCTTCGCTACATCCATATATGGACTCCTCCCGATTTGCAAGCATTTTTCTCTTCGATTGCAGCAGTCGGTGAGCGCAGTTGCTCCCATATATCCGGCCTGTTGGTGAGGCCTTGGTCGCCTCCGGGCCCTGATGGA
>JALZJW010000212.1 GCA_030859565.1 Pseudomonadota bacterium | reverse complement strand
GGGGGACTCCGCATGGACCGAAACCCACGCGCTCCTCGCGCGCACACGAGCACCCACGAGGATTCCAAAGGCAAGCAACTCGCGACGCTTCGTTTCAGACGGCAAAATGCCATTTGTCGACGAGTTCAAAGTTCGACGCCCGCATTATCACATGAAAGATGCGCGCCCGCGCCGGGGCGCCAGGACTGCGCGGCACAAACGACAACCGCCGGGTCCCATGGGAACCCGGCGGTCAGTACGGCTGAGACTACCTCGCTCAGCCCCAGCTGAGTTAGTTGGTTAGGAGCTGTGGCTACACATTCCTTATCGTGAGTGCGGCCAGCTTACCAGAGGCACTCACTTCAGGAGTACCTTACCCCAGAGGCTCGGGTAGAGTTTGGCCTCGGTCGGGAGGTCGAAAGTCGCGGCCGTTTCGGCGCTGCGACTGTGCCACCAGGCGGTGTAGATGTTCGTGTCGCCGGCTGGGTCGCCGAAGATCACCTGCACATCGAAGGGGATCTGCATGCCTGCTTGCGGCGTGATGCCTAACTGAGTCCAGGGGATCGCGACTTCCAGCCAGTATTCGCTGTCGCTGAGTCGCTGAGGCATTGATTGGGGATTGATCGCACCGACGTACTCGAGCGTCACTGACGAGACGGGCGAGGAGAAGGTGTAAGGCTTCTTGATCGGCCACACCGGCCGGTAAGCCATATTCACGTGTGCACCGCCTACATCGGCAAACACGATTTTCTGATTCAGGCCTGGGGTGCCGAAGCAGAAGCCTACGGCGTCGCCGCCTTTAATAATCAATTCAGGCTTGCCTGAGCCGTTTATCAGCGGACTCGAGTCAATGACCAGGATTGACGCGTAGAAGTTCTGAGCATCCCAGGCCGTACGGAACCGCGCGACGTGACCCGAGGAACCTTCGACTTTGGTTTCCGCCTGAGCAGTCCATTCCGCATCCCCGCCGTCGACCAGCCAGTCAGGAGTGGCGCGCACAGCTTCGACAAGGTCACTACCAACCGGATTCTGGCCGTCATCAAATATGGCATTGCCCCAGCCATCGGGGTAAAGCTTCGTCTCCACGGCGCGGTCGGTGGTGACCAGCATGTTCGGGTTTTTCCCCTGCCAATAGCTCTTGATCCTCTTGGCTCCTTCTTTCCAGACCATCCCAATGTCAAAGCGCAGACGCTTGCCTTTGATCGTCGCCAGGGTTTGGCCCGGGAGCAACAAGCTGCTGAGCGGGATTGCGATTTGCACAACCGCCCCGTTGCCATGAACCGGGTAATCGACGCCGACATTGACCTGTCCGGCATCGACCTGCCAGAACTGAACGTTCTGCAGGGTGGTCGTGGCACTTGCCCCCTGGTAGCTAAACGGGGCGGGATTGGTCACCGTGGAAACCGGCTGCATAAGAAGGGCCCCGGCATTGAGCTCCGCGGTATTGGCATAGACGATGCGCTGATCTCCCTTGACTGCGGCGGTGCGCGCCACGTTGGCGGCCGGGTTCATGCCGATGAGCAGCTCGAGAGTGTCGCCACCCTCGAACGCGTAGGGAATGTTTCCCTCCTCCGTCATGTTAGAAAAGCCGTTGGAGAGCATATCCGCGCGCACGTAGAGGTAAGAGTCATCGTAGAGCAATCCAACCTCACCTTTCAATTTTCCGTCGCGCAAAATTGGTATCATCGAGACGTCCCTCGACCATTCAATTCCGTAGTTGGGAACAATGCCGTCCACAACGCGCGCATTCACCACGCGCTTGATCAGGTAATCAGCGGGCGCTGGCAGAGCCGTTGAAGGTTTCGTCAGCGTGAAAGCCCGCGGAGCGTTGACCACGATCGATGGCAATCCGTTAACTTCGAAAACGTGACTTGCCTGGCTGCCGGAGATATACAGAAACTTACGTTTCGTGACCGGGTTCTCCATCACTGATCCGGAGTAGGCTTCCACGTCAAGACGATCAGGACCCATAGTTTGCGGCTTGTATGGATCCTGCATGAGCGAAGTAACATAAAACCCGTCACGGTGAATGACGTGGACCATGCCCTCCATGTCTGTCACAAAGAGGCAATTCGCCATCTCGCCGCAATTGCGCTGGACAAAATACATCTCGCCAGGCGCGGCTGCTCTTTGCGCCTTCTGGCCGATCACCCAACGCTGATTCCAGTTCTTGTCGTAGCTGCGGAGATAGCACTCGCTGCTGCGACCCGCCCAGAAGCCCTCGCCCACTGGAAGGCTGCGCGACAAGGGATTGGCCAGATTATAGAAGTTCCCCAACCCGTCGCGCTCCGGCGATTCCCCCTCGAAGAATTGAATCCACGAGGAAGGAAAATCGGCCAGAGTGAGGATATCATCCTGGTGGTAAAGCGGTGCGCCTCCGGCCGCGAAGCCGCGAGGTTTCCACGAATAGCCGAAACTGGTGAAGAGGGTGAAATCATTAGCTATCTGCGCGGTCTTGAAAAACTGCGGCCCATTCTCCGCGTTAGGTACATGAACAATTCGGACCTCGGCGGATTGGACGGCAGCGTCTCCGTTATCGTCACACCACATGCTCACTTCGGTGGCCCAGCCCTGGCGTTCAATGCCACGCGCCCTCGCAAGGTTCGTAAGCGACCCCTCCTCGGGAAGATTTGCTATGCAGGCCATCACCGGACGAAGGTGATCGGCTTCAACCAAATACAGGGTCTGTCCGCCCCCCACGCCCATACCCGCCCACATATACGTTTTACCGTTGAACGAGAGCATCTTTTCGGGAGTATAGTTCTCCCCCACACCGCTCATCACGCCGGCGCCCGCCGAACCCCAACGCGGGCGCAGAATCCTGCCCATTGCAGAGGTTTTGTTGGTGTAATCCACCCGGCTGGTAAACGTGCCCCACATCGTGGAGAAAACTTCGTTCATGTCGTTCGGGTTAGGCGCGGTCAGCGCCGAAATGTTTACCGAGCCGAAGCCCTGATAGAGCAGCGTCCCCGTCGCCGAGAAACGCCCAGTCCGCTTGGGCATCGAATCTTCCCCCACCCAAAAGGTGCCGTCGGCTAGAACGGTAATGGAAGACGCGTGCCGGAAATCCTGGGGCTGGAACTGGCCACCGGTGAGCGCGTCCAGACCGCCCCCCTTGCGGCCGAACGTGGCGAGCAGTTGCCCAGCCGCAGAGAATTTCTTGACTTGCTGGCTTTGACCCAGATCCGTCACGAAGAGGGCGCCGCCCTGGGCGCGTGCCAGTGCGAACGGTGCTTCGAGACCGGTGCTGATGATCGGCGTGGCCACTTTGGTTTGCAACTTCACGGAGAGAACTTTGCCGTTGGTGACCACCAGCAGATTACCCAGGCCATCGAGCGCCAATCCGCGGGGTCGGGGCATCGCAATCGTGTCGACGCGGCCCAGACTTCCTGCCTCGAAGACCTCGATCCGGTTCTTCAATGGATTGCTGACGTAGACACGCCCGCCCCCGGCGGCCATGCCCCAAACGAAGCCATTGCCATACTGATCGTCACGAGAGAAGTTAAACGTCAGGCTTCCAGCAGGGCCGATAAGGGATGTGTCGCCCGCCGGTCGCTCTGTGTCCAGAGGGACCCAGAGGATCTCGCGACCGGTGTTCCTGTCGATTTTACTCAGCTTCTCTTTTTTCCCTGCATAAAGAAATGCATCGTCGGAAGCGATCGCCAGGTAGCCGAAAAAGGCGTCGATGTTGCTGCCCCAGATTGCTTTGCTGCCATCGAAGGTGCGTTTTTGGACAGAATAGTTCCCTTCGGCGGCAGTCCAGGCGATATAGACGCCCGTGGAATCGCTGGTGACGGCGGCGGGGTTGCCAAGGTTTCCACCCCAGGCACCCGTGCCGTCGGCAGTAAACCACGGCGGAGTGCCGCTATTGCCGATGCTCGTGATGTAAGATGTCGTGACACCCTTATGAGTGAGCAGCCGCCATTGATATGGGCCCTCGGGCAGCAGCCGCCCGTCGTTGTCGCGGCCATCCCAAAAGGCTTTGTTCGCACCGAGCTTTTTGCTTTCTCCAACGATCAATTCGCGCACGATCCAACCATCAGGGCGGGTAATGTTAAGCGTCACGACGCTGTCCGCCGTCAGCGTGTAGTTGATCTCTGCTCCGGCTGTGATTGCGGGCGGAGGGGTCGTGCCTACCGCGACCTGGCCGCTGCTGGCGACACGGGTGTAGCCGTCAGCCAGGAAGTAGCGGAAATCGTACTGACCGGCTTGCGCGGGCGCGGTAAAGCTGCGGCTGCCGGAGGCGGTTCCACCGGTGTACTGTCGGCCCACAAAACTCGCGTCCGGATCGCCGACACGGAAGAGGCCGACCCAGTCGGTGGTAGATCGCCCTCCGGAGGCGGTCCAACTGGCGGTGAGTTGATCGCCGCTTGCCACCGTGCTGGGGCTGGCCGCCAAGGTATAAACGGGTGGGGGTGGTGGAGGCGTCGTGCCTACGGTGACCTGGCCGCTGCTGGCGGCACGGGTATAGCCGTCGGCCAGGAAGTAGCGGAAGTCGTACTGACCCGCTTGCGCGGGCGCGGTAAAGTTGCGGCTGCCGGAGGCGGTGCCGCCGGTGTACTTCCAGGCCACAAAGGTCTCGTCCGGATCGCCCACACGGTAGAGGCCGACCCAGTCGGTGGTAGATCGCCCTCCGGAAGCGGTCCAAATAGCGGTGAGTTGGCCGCCGGTTGCCACCGTGCTGGGGCTGGCCGCCAATGTATAAACGGGCTGGGGCGGAAGGCTTCCGATGGTCACCTGGTTGCTGGTGGCCACACGTTGGTACTC
>JALZJW010000211.1 GCA_030859565.1 Pseudomonadota bacterium | reverse complement strand
TTGATCGCCAGCGGCTCGGCACTCTCCAGGATCTCCATGCCGCGTCTGCGCATCCCGTCAACCACGTACTGGCGCAGATCCTCGTCGACATGATGGAGGTTGGCGGTGCGCATCAGCGGGCTGCGCGAGACAATCGTGGTTGGGCATCCAGCCGCCTGGAAGAACGACCCGTACTCGATCGCGACTTTCGAACCGCCAATGATCACGCAGCGGCTCGGCTCGTAGTCGAGGTCCTCGACCAGGGTTACGAAGTCGTAGACTCCGTGCAGCTTAAGGCCGGGGATGTCGGGAAACACGGTCGCCGCTCCGGTGCCAAGGACCAAGTTGGCGGCCTGGAAGCGCTCGCCGGCCACCTCTACGGTATGCTCGTCGACAACCGTCGCCGGGGCGTTCAGGATGTACTCCATATCGAGCTGCTCTTTGGACTGCCAATTCATGAAGGCGTGGGCCGTGCCGCGGCCGGCCTTGAACAGTTGGATCAGTTCCATGATCGACGCGCGCTGGTACTTGAAATCGGGGAACCAGAGCCGGCCCGAGAACCAGCGCATGAGGTCCAGCTCGCGCGCCGCCTCGGAGAAGAGGTGGTGCGGCACGCAGGCCTGGTGCGGGCAGCTGCCCCCTAGGAACGGCCAGCGGTCGATCACGAGCTGCCGGCCGCCCCTCGCGCGCAGGTAGGCCGAGCCGAATCGTCCGCCGGCCCCGCCGCCTAGAAATATCGCGTCAAATTCGCGGTCATCTTTGTCATTGATATTGACGATCGGGGTAGCATCATCACCGGCATCAAGCAGTGCCCCGATCTCCCGCTCCCAGCGCTTGACGGACCAGGTCGTGTGTCTGATATTTATCGCCATTGCCTAATGGCAACAAGGGCAACCGCTCCCGTGGGCGTGTTCCAATGGATGCGGTTCCGGGGCACTGTCTTCTCGCCGTTGGGCCCGATCACTGCTGCACTGTGAACAGACCCACCTTTCCGGTTCCCGGGTACCGGCGAAGACCATACCGCGAAAGCTATGGCCACAGGCAGGACACAGGAATTGATAGACCGGCACGACGTGGTCTCATGCTGCTGCTTTTTTGGCCAACTCCGCGCGCACTAACTCGGTCCCCTGCACGAGCGCTCGTAGTTTCTCGATGGCAATGTAACGCTGCAGCAGGATCAAGCCGCAGTCGGTCGTGACGCCGAGACGCTCGGCCGGTACCACCTGCAAGAGCCTCCGGATCCGGTCGGCGACCTGTTCGGCGGTTTCCGTGACGGTGCTCTTAACGTCGATTACCCCGGCCCAGAAGCAGATATTTGCCGGGAGGGGGTGCGCTTTCATGATCTCGAGGCCGCTCATGTCATCGCTCCGCCGACCACAGTTCTCGAGATTCAGGACATTGATACGCGCTTGGTAGGCCTTCGGTACTACCGACGCGGTCGCCGCCGGTTCTTTGCCGTGCCGCTTGGTCAGGTCGAAGATCTCGCCCGCCTTCGCCGTATCGTCCGGTAGGTAGGCCGGGGTGCCTCCCCAATTTCCCCAGCATACATGCACAATGATCTGGGCGTTCTTGACGCCCTCCACGGCGCGATTGAATGCCTCGATGGCCCAGTCCTCGAAGCCGTAAGGCCAGGTAAACTCGTCGAGCTGGATAAAATCCACTCCGAGCGCATCCACTTCTCGTAGGTCTTCGTTGATCGCCGCAGCGATCGCCATGGCCCGATCGCGCGAAGATTTGTAATGCAGGTCGTTGGTTGCCTGGGCCAGGACTTGAATACCGGTGTATTGGATCTTGATGGGCTTGCGCGTCGCCCGCTTGAGGGCCCGCGCCTGTTCCACCATGATAGCGCCGCGCCGTTTGACCTCTTGGTCCAAGGTCCCGGCGTGCAGGCGGCTGTAAATCGGAAAGCCGAGGTAACTGCCCTTGAGGTTATATCCCAAGCGGCGGTAGTAGTAATAAACCGCCTGTTCCGCATAGTTGTCGCCGTGAACGCGCCCGTCGGCGATGATATCGAGGCCCGCGTTCTCCTGGTCTCGGGCGATGGCCGCCACAGCGTCTTCCAACGTCTCGCGCATCAGGGCATCGGGGGGTTCCTGGTCGCCGGTAAAGTCCCTCGCGAACTCGGCGTCCCACCATCTTGGGTTGGGATAGTTGCCGACCATGCTGGTCGGGATGAGTAATTCTTTGCCGCGTACTTTCATGTTTTCCTCCTCCTAAATGAGTCTCTGCGCGCTCGGTGAGTTTTATTGTGTTCCTCGCGCAGTTTGGGGTCAACCACGTGGAAAGCTTTCTCCCCGCGCTCGAGGCCCTCCTTGATGAAAGGAAAAAGTACCGGATATTCTTCATCGAGGCCATGAAAGAAGGCACATATATGGCAGTGGTCACCGAGTGTCGCGCCAGCGAACCGTATAGGCTGGCGCGATTCGGCGCTAAGCCGCTCTCTTGTTTGATGGCTGTCTTTACTCGGGTCCATTTTTTCTCCTTCCTCAACCGGAAAATTGTTGTTGTGGTGGACTGTCGTAGAAAGGGACTACGCTTACTGTACTTCATCGGGCAATCCAAACTCCCTGCTGGGTTCGTCGCAAGTGGCGTTATCGACCCCTTTGGGCTTAAAGTAGCCCGACTTGAGATCTGTTCGAGGGCGATGGGATTTTTTGCGGACCACGAATGGGAGCCAACACAATGGGCACTCTGGATGCAGCTGGCGAGATTAGCCACACAGTCAAGCGGGCCAGGCGGGCCCAGGAAGCCATTGAGGATTATTCGCAAGCGGAGGTCGACCGGCTGACCACGGCGGTCGCCTGGTCGGTGGTCCGTCAGGATCGGGCCGAGACCCTGGCGAAGCTTGCGGTCGATGAGGGCGGGTTCGGCAACTATACCGATAAAGTGACCAAGATCCGCAACCGCATCATGGGAACACTCGCCGATATCTCCGACGTGAAGACGGTCGGCGTTGTCGAAGAAATTCCGGAAAAGGGCTTGATCAAGATCGCCAAGCCCGTCGGCGTCGTCGCGGCCCTCATCCCAACCACCGGGCCCGATGCGACGCCACCGCTCAAGACCTTGCTGGCCCTCAAGGGCCGTAACGCCATCGTCATCGCCGCCCACCCGCGCACCCAACAGACCACAGCGCTCGCGGTGCAGTACATGCGCGAGGCCTGCGCACAAGTCGGCGCACCGGAAGATCTCGTCCAGCTCATCGACAAGCCTTCGCTTCCCAAGACCCAAGAGCTGATGCGGCTAGCCGACCTGATTGTGGCGACCGGAGGGGAAGGCATGGTCAAGGCCGCTTACAGCTCGGGGACCCCCGCCTACGGAGTCGGTGTCGGTAACTCAGTGCACGTGGTCGACGAAACGGCAGACATCGACGACGCTGCAAAGGCCATCGCGACCGCCAAGACTTTCGACTATGCGACCAGTTGCCTGGCTGACAATGCAGTCGTTGCCGCGGCGGATATTTACCGAGAACTCGTTACGGCACTGGTGGCTCAGGGTGCCTACGTGTGTAACGCAGACGAAAAGGCGCGGCTGCAGGAGCTCATGTGGCCGCAAGCCGGTGCGCCCGTTCCCGCCGTCGCGGTGATCGCGAAATCGGCGAGCCACATCGCGGAAATGGCGGGGATTTCGGTGCCGGGCGATCGTCGATTCCTAGTCGTCGAGGAGGACGGCGTGGGTCCCGATCACCCTCTCTCCGGCGAAAAACTCTCGGTCGTACTCGCTCTGTACCGCTACGACAGCGGTATCGAGAACGCAGTCAAGCTCGTCAACGCCATCACCCTATACCAAGGACGCGGTCATACCTGCGGCATCCATACCCGCTCCGATGCGCACGTGATGGCCCTCGGTCTCGGGACCAAGACCGGGCGGGTACTGGTGAATCAGAGCCTCAACGAGGGTGCCGGCAGTCCGCGAAACGGTTTGCCTTATACCTTGAGCCTGAGCTGCGGGACTTGGGGCGGCAACATCACGACCGAGAACGTGAACACCAGGCACCTCATCAACCTGACCTGGGTCTCACGCCCGATCGCCGCACGCCTGATCAACGCGCAGTCCCTTTTTCGAGAGCATTGGGACAGGTATGGCAAATGATGCCTATTTAACCAACGTCCCCACAATTAACTGCGTCATCTCCTCCGGGCCGATAGCCGAAATTCAAACTGAGACACTACCCGAGCGCATCAGCGGCTCTTCTCCGCCGGGCTCTTCTCCCCCGCTTTTTCTCCGGGCTTTTCCGCGGGCGTCGCAGGCTCCGGGGCAGGCTTCACCTCGCCCTTGACCGGAGCGTTGGGACGCGCTGCGTCCGGGCCGCTCGGCTTCTCGGGCGCCGGGGTTGCCGTGGGCTGCGCCGGCTCAGGATCGGACGGCGCCGTTTTCTTGCCATCCGGCGGCGCGCCGGGCGCATCTTCTCCCGGCTTGGATGTGCTCTTATCCGTCGCCGGCTCATCCGCGCCTTTGGCGCCTTCGGACATATCTTCGCGTTTCGGATCCGGTCCGATATCGGGCCGTTCCTCGGCCCCTTTGGTCTCGGGCACTTCGGGCAGATCGGTGTCTTCCGCGCCGTCGGTTGCGGGTTTATCGTCCTCGATCGGCTCAATCGTGGTTTCCACGACATCGGTCGAGCCGCTGTCCGCGGCGTTCTGGATCAGGCTCGGTTTCTCGACCGTGCTGGCCGACAGATGATTGAGCCAGAAGCTGGTCGAGAAAAAACACAATGCGAGTACCGCCGTCGTTTTGGATAAAAACGAGGCCGAGCCGCGCGCGCCGAACACCGTCGCGGAAGCGCCGCTACCGAAGGCTGCCCCCGCA
>JALZJW010000210.1 GCA_030859565.1 Pseudomonadota bacterium | reverse complement strand
GTCATCGAAGAACAGGCCGCCGATCCCGCGCGGCTCGGCTCGATGGCGGAGGTAGAAATACTCGTCGCACCAGCGTTTGAAGCGCGGGTAGACCTCGGCGCCGAAGGGCGCACAGACCTCCTGGGCGGTGCGATGTGACACCGGTAAAAGGCTTCACTCGTTCTCGATCTTTCTCAAGATCGCGGGGACAGGACCTTTGGCTGTCTGGCAAGCAGCAGATCCCCTGTAGGTCTTCGGTCCTTCGTCCGTTTTGAAAAACATCACGAGGTAGGTGCCTGCTCCCATGGCTAGCACAGCATCAGGGGACGGCCCATCGCCTTCACCTGAAGGTCGGCCATACGTTGGAGGGTACGAGTCTCTCGCTTCGTCAGTGCCACCACCCGTAGGTGATAGCCCACTGCCTCCGTCTAAAGGTTGGCACTCCGTTCCGGCGGGCAAGTCTTCCTCCTGGACCGCGTTAGAATCCCTAGTCAACATAACCCTCATTAGAGCTCGATCGCTAGAGGAGCAGTCCTCAACGTTCGCTCGGGCGCTTACAGTCCCCGGAGGGCACTGAAGGATAAAGGTATGCGTGTCCGTTTCCTCTGATCTCAACGCTTGGATGCCGGTGCTGCTGCTCCCCACAGTAATGCACGTGCACCCAGCCATGCCAACGAGAAGCAATACTGCCGTAAATACACCTTTGAGCGTATTGGTATTCATGAGATGTTCCTCATTTCATTAGCGAGGCCAACGGTTCGTCCGTAAATAAGAATATAGATAAGCTACCTTATTCAAGGGTTCCGGCGAGTAGTTAAGGGCAAGGTTTCTTAGAGGACTTTTCATCTTGACACTGTTTGAAACGATCAGGTTCAACGGATTTGATGGAACCATTAACAACTTTGCGGCAGGTGGCTTCAACCCGGTAGGCCTCATGATCATTAGCCGTCTTGAAGATAAATACGTTGTAGACGCCATTTCCGTTGTTTCTAATGGCCCAATCGGACGGACTACCGCCTTCGCCACGATCTTCCCTAGGCCTTTTATCTACCTGCGCGTCTGTACACTTCACACCACAATTTATCATTACCACACGCATCTTTGCTCGCTTATTTTCGACATGGTCGAGGTCCCGTACCCGGGCTCGCGCGCCTCTCATGTCTTCATAGCAGTCAAGCCGAAAGGTATCCGTAGCTCTGCGATCGCTCTCGAGTTCGCCCTCGAGCGTTGCCGCCGACCCGGTACTGGCAATACCGGCGAGTAGCAGCGCAACACCTTTTAGCGTCTTGGTATTCATGAGATGCCCCTCCTTCCGTCAAAGGCGAACGGTTCGCCTGTTAATTAAATACGCCGAGGTAGTCCGTCGTCGGACGTTCCCAGCTGTAACATGACCCGCATCGGCCGTACCCTAGTTGTCCGCAATTTACGACAAACTGTGCATCTGCTAGATTGGCATATTAAACAGATTATTTGGGCGGGTGACTTGCGAACGGCCGTTAGAAACTGAGCGTGAGCCCCGCAAAGATCGTACGGTCAGGGATAAAATTGGAGAACGTACCCACGTCCGGTATCGAACGCCCGTTCGTTTCGATCGGAGTCGAGGTGCGAAAATTGTCGTCCTGAAAGCGAAATTTTTCATCGAGCAGATTACTCACCCCAACGCTGAGGATCCCCAGGCGTTTGGGTAGACGATAACCAATTGCCATATCGAGGGTCACGAAGTTATCGCTGCCGCTTTCCTTAGTTATTGTGTCAGTTATTGTGTCCTCGAATGGAAGCAGCTCGACCTCCTGCTGGACATAGGTCGCACTGAGCCCGGCAAAAAAACCAGCCCCGTGAAAGTAACGGAGGGTGACCGGCACGGTTGTCGTCTCCGTGAGCATCACGCGACCCTCGGGAAAACCATGCGGCTCTTCTACCTCGAATTGGTCAAACCGGTATTCGTTGCTGATGGTCCAGTTATGCGAGAGTGTCCAGTACGCATAGGCACGGAAAAGTTTTTCACTCAGTTCTTCGTCACGCGCTCTAACGAGGGGAAGCTCTATATCTCGTCGCGAGGCTTCTAGCCCAACGTAGAAACTTTCGCTGAATCGCTGATCGATCCCGATGCCGTAGCGCTTGGCCTGCGTGCCGGGCGGATCATCGAAGAACTGATTGAACCCCGCGATCTCCGCCGGTTCAAGGGTCTGTTCGATGATAACGGCCGGCCGTAAGGTCTCAAAGTAGGCCATCCGCATCTGCGTACTGTCGGTGACATTCCACTGTAGACCGATCTTGGGATGCAGCGCGCTGACGTCGATGTCCCGTTCATCGTAGGAATCGTAGCTCACTCCCAACGTCCAAAACAGATTCGGAGGCCAGTCGATATGGCTGTAGATATAGGCCGTATGCTGGTCGCGGGCAAAAGAATCGGGACTAAGCGGAGCTCCATTACCCTCTGTGTCGAAGAAGCGACCGCTTATATCGACATCCGTATGATACACATTCCCTCCGGCGGCCAGGTTGAAGTGTTCGGTTCGAAAGAGATATTGGGCATCGAATTGATAGCCCGTTTGATCCTGTAGAACTTCCGTTGTCAAGCCGTCATTTTCTGAAAAGAGGCGTCTCTCTTCAATGTCTCCATAGAGACCCGAAATCAGGACGTCGGAATGCGGTGACAGCCGTAAATGGACCCCGATGCGGCCCGATTCCTCGGCAATCGTCTGCCGACGAATGTCAAAAGGTATCTCCGTAGCGAAATTCAGCCGCAGGTCGCCCTGCTCGCGATCCTGTAAACGGTATTCGCCTTGGATGTCAAGGAAGGGAGCGATAGCGACCTGCGCGAATACGTCGTAGAGGTCTTGCTTGAGGTCGTTGTTAGGCCGGAAGCCCTCGGTATCGGAATGGAGCTGGCCGAGGCTCACGGCGTAGCGATCGTAGAGTGCCGAGAGCACGGTTTCCTCGCCCCAGGTGCCGTGATTCCCGCCGAAGGCGGAGGTCAGAAGGCGCACGCGATTGCGTTCAAACAAAGGTGAGAACTCATTAAACCCGGCGTCAGCAAGACCCGCACCGCCGGCAATTCTGATATCCGAGGCGCTGCGGCTTGGGCGAACTGGGTTGCTCGTAATGGGTTGGAGAAGCCGGGATTGAAGTAACTCACTGCCCCTTGCGATCTCATGGCGTGTAAGCCCCAAGTAACTATCCGAGAGCAGTCGGTGGGCGGAGTGATTAGCCGGATCAAGGCTGAGCGACTTGGCGGACTCGACCACGGCGAGTTGTTGGAAACCGAGGTCGGTATAGATACGCCCAAGGCTTGTATTGCGCGTCGCGAGGTCCTCATCCAGCAACAGCCGCGAGCGATACACCGCGCGATTGTCGTTGAGCTCGATGGCCTTCTGTAAGTCATGGAGCGCTTCGACCGGGCGGTTGGTGGTCTGTTTCTGGATCGCGTCGTAGAACCAGGGGGTCGGGTCCTTGGGGTCAAGGAGCTTCGCTTGCTCGAATTCGGTGGAAGCCAATCCGCCGCGCTTCTGCTCGTAATAGGCCTTGCCGAGGTAGCTCCGCACGAGCGAGTTATTGGGATCGAGGGAAGCAGCAGTCTCGATCTCCTTGATGCCGGCATCGATATCCCCATCGCGGATCCTGGCGAGCCCGAGCCCGAGCCTGGGGAGGGGATCGGCGGGGTCGAGCACGAGGGCGCGCTCGAAGGCGGTTTTAGCGCGATCCACCTCGATGCGGGTGAGGTAGGCGAAGCCGAGCACGCTCTGGGTGCGTGAGAGCCCCGGATCGAGTTGCTCGGCTTTGCGCGCGGCTTCAAGGGCGGCGTCGAGATCTCCGAGCGAAAGCTCGATCTCAGCGAGCCGCGCCCAAATCAGCGCATCCTCGGGGGCCAGTCGGGAGGCTTCTTCGAGGCTTTTCTGGGCCGAAGCGATGTCGAAGGCCGACTGCTCGGCATAGGAGCGCGCCACATAAGGCGTGGGGGAACGAGGCTCGGCCGTGACCGCTTCCTGCGCGAGCCGCAAGGCCTCCTCGGTCTCATTGCGTACCACTGCAATCACCGCGCGTAGCGCGAGCGCGGTGCCATCTTTCGGATTGCGCTTGAGCGCAGCCACAATGTCTTTCTCCGCTTCCGCTACCCGTCCCACACTCAGGAGTAACCCCGCCCGCAGCGTGAAGAAGCGCCCACTGTGGTCTTCGGGCAAGAGTGACTCGAGCCGCGCGAAGGCCGTGGGCAAATCGTTTTGACGATAGGCGGCAAGCGCCGCCCGCAACGGCTCCGGGTAGCGCTCGGGTCGGGTGTCGAGCAAAGGCGGATAATAGAGCGCCCATTCGACCGCCCGGCGGGGTTTGACCACGATGCGCCGCTCCGGGCCGCGGCCGGGCGCGGCGGCCGCGGCCTCCCCGCTCGCGATCAGCAATTGTCCGAGCGTGTTGCTGAAGCGCACCCGCCCCTCGTAGACCCAAAGCGCGGTTTCCGCGTTTCCGACTTGGAGCGCAAACTCGGTGCCGTCGATGTCCACATTCGCGAAGGGTGTGCGGATATTCAGCACGCGCGGCACGCGGCTGAGGGTATGCAGCGCCCCACGGAGGAGATCCAGCGACGCGGGCTTCTCCGGTTCAATCGCCCGCAACGTAAAGACACTTCTTTCATCGAAGTGGATCAGCGTCTCATTCGGGAGATGAAGCACCGCGCGGCTCTTGTCCATCAGACGCACCTGCTGCCCGGCGCACAGGACTTGATCGAGCTGAACCTCCCGCCAGTGGGCTCCATCATGGCCGCTCACCTCCATCTCTCCTTGGACCGAGGTCACTCTGGCCGCGGCGGGCTCGCAGGATTGCGCACGCGCTCCCGAGGAG
>JALZJW010000209.1 GCA_030859565.1 Pseudomonadota bacterium | reverse complement strand
CCGCCCTCGGCCGGCATCTTCCAGATCTGCAGACTCCCGCTGCGGCTGGAGCCAAAGTAGATCCATTGGCCGTCACGCGACCAACTCGGACACATATCCTCGGACGGCTCCTCTGTCAGGCGG
Organism: Pseudomonadota bacterium; assembly: GCA_030859565.1. Lineage (NCBI taxonomy): Bacteria > Pseudomonadati > Pseudomonadota > Pseudomonadota bacterium. The sequence goes on along the minus strand of JALZJW010000209.1, from coordinate 4,700 downwards.
CGAACCTCGCCGCCCTGAGAGCTGACAACGTAGACGTCTCGGTTACCTCCTAAGAGGCCGTCAAAGGCGACCTGCCGCCCGTCAGGAGACCAGCGCGGCGTGCCGGTGTCCGGGGCGCCAATATTCGTCAACTGGAGAGGGTTCTTGCCGTCACGATCAGTGACCCAAATTTCACTGGCTCCTGAACGGTTAGAGGCGAAGACAATCTTTTCTCCGTCCGGCGAGTACTGAGGGTTATCGTCTGCCGTCGTTGAGGCGATCAACTTCACCGGAGCGGCAGCCCGCGCGGGCGTCCCCTGAAGTTCAGCTCTCCAGATGTTTGCATCATCTTGCACCTGTGTCCAAGCCAGCCGGTTGCCCTGCCGGGAGATCGCCGGATAATAAATTTCCTGGGCAAAGACGGCTACTCGTTCGGGATTGCCGCCGCTGACGGGGACTCTCCAAAGATGAAAAATGCTCCCGCCACGTCTTGACGAGAAGACGATTTCGCTCCCGCCCATTGTCCAAGTCAGCCCTTCCGCCATTGTGTCGTCGAAAGTCAGACGCTTCGGCTCACCGCCTGACACCGGCACGACGTAGATGTCTTTTACGCCGGCGGCGAGTGTGCGCGCGAAGGCCAGCAGTTTCCCATCGGGAGAAAAGGCCGGACTGACATCACCCAGCGAGCCCCCGGGCGGATGGGTTAGCCTCCGTTTCTCACCCATTCCGACTGAAAAGAGAGAAATGCTGAAGGGCTCCGCAGCAGAGTCTTTGTCGGCGATTGCCAGCCATTCCCCGCCCGGTGAATAGCTCAGACTAAGTTTATGGAAGGGGCGCTCCGGAAAGATTTCCGACAATTTGCGCTCAGTCCCGCCCAGAGCGGGAACAAGATAGATTCCGCTGCCTTCGCCCTCGCGGGTGAAAGCGATGTGGCGACCGTCCGGTGACCAGACGGGATTCAGGTCAGGCGCGGGGTTCGATGTCAGCCGGAGCGGCTCTCCGGCACCGATCAGCTTGACGTAGATATCCACGTTATCCTCCCGCTCGCCGTCCCAGACGAAAGCGATTTGGTTGCCGTCGGGCGAAAATGCCGGTTGTCTTTCATAACCCGGGAAACTGGTGACGGGAACGGTTCCCGAGAGGGGTTCGGTGCCGTCGCTTCGGAGTTGCTTTTGTCTGCTCCGCTCGGAGAGCCAAAAGGCAATTCCCCCGCTCGCCATGACCAAAACCGCCAGTGCAAGTGCCGCAACTCTTCTCTGACGCCTGAAGCTGTTGAGCGGAGGCGCTGCACCGGTAGTTACTATTATCTGCGGCTCGCCGCCAGCTGCGGATTCCCCTCCAGCGGCCATCCCTGACCCGGTCGGCGCCAGCAACTCAGGGCGAAGATCTCCGTCTCCTTTCAGCTCCTGCACATTGGCGACAAAGCGGTAGCCGCGCTTCGGGATCGTCTCAATAAACTTCTGTCCATTCTCGCCAGACGAGAGCGCCTTGCGGATGAGCGAGATGTTGTAAGAGAGATTGGCCTCCTCGACAAACGCGTCAGGCCAAACCAGCTTCAGCAACTCCTCTTTCCCCAGCAAATGTCCGTGATGCGCGACCAAAACCAGCAGCACGTCGAAGGCTTTAGGTGGGAGCGAAATGACCTCGCCGTCGCGCAGCAAGAGCTGCTCGGTCGTATCCAGCCGGAAATGGCCAAATTCATAGATGCGGCCGATTAACTGGCTCATAAAGGTCCCCAGAACTCCCCAGGAGCGCGCAAAGAAATTCCTAAGAAAATCCTTCGCGTTTACAAAGGACTTAGCGCGGCGCTGAAAGTACCATCCTCACCGATGTGAGCAAATGAAAAGCGCATGGTGATTGCAGGCTTATTTTAAGGTGATGCGGCGGTACGCAGCAATGCGACCCGCCTAACGGCACATTCTCGCAAGAGATCACTTTCATCGGATCATAGAACAAATTGGAGGTAAGTATGGCTAAGGTTTTTGTTAGTTCTGTTGTCAATGTAGCGATTGACAAGGTGTGGGCAAAGATACGAGGTTTTAATGCCTTATCCGACTGCCAGTCAGCCGATGCTGATAGTCAGACGAAGATGAGACAGGTGCGCTCGAACCTTCGAGCACTTCTCACGACACTCTTCGTAGCACTCGTGGTTGCTCTGGGAGCACCAATCCGTGCCGAAGCACACATCACGCGAATTGAAATCACCCGCGTCGAATCGCCGACGTTCGAGGGCACGTCGTTCGGTGATGTGGGCCAGTACGAGAAACTCAGGTTGCGGGCTTTCGGCGAAGTCGATCCGAACGATTCGCGCAACGCGGTAATCACCGATATCGAGTTGGCGCCGCGCAACGCAAGGGGTATGGTCGAGTACTCCATGGACGTCTTCATTCTGAAGCCGGTTGACAGCTCGAGAGGAAACCACCGGCTCTTCTACCACATGAACAACCGGGGCGACATCGGGGGGCCACCCATGGGCATTAGCGTTCTGTTCGCGTTCAACAACGGCGGCGGCGGGAACGATCCGACGACGGTTGCCGACGCCGGCAACGGCTTTCTCATGCGTCAAGGATACACCATCGTTTCCAGCGGCTGGGACGCCGGCGTGGCGCCGGGCAACAACCGCCTGACGATCACAGTCCCCACCGCGAGGAACCCGGATGGCTCGTCGATAGTCGGCCCTGCGCTTGAAGAGTTCGTCATCGACAACGCCAGCACGATGACGGGCGCGCTCACGTATCCGGCGGCGACTCTGGACAAGTCCCAGGCTAGCCTCACCGTGCGCGTGCATTACACGGATCCGCCCGAGGCCGTCTCCGCCGCTGACTGGGAGTATGTCAACGATCGGGCCATCAAGCTGCTGCCCGCCGGAACACCGTTCCAGCAGGGCAGACTCTACGAGTTTACGTATCCCGCGACGGATCCGATCGTCGCAGGGTTAGGCTTCGTTGCCACGCGTGATCTCGCCGCGTTCCTGCGTCACGCCGTCACCGACGATGAGGGCAATCTCAACCCGCTGGCCGGGGACGTTCAGGCCATCTACACGTTTGGCGTCTCGCAGCCCTCGCGCTTCATGCGTGACTACGTGCATCTAGGCTTCAACGAGGATGAGGAGGCCCGGCCGGTCTTCGACGGGATCCTCAACTGGGTCGGCGGGGGGAGCGGAATCTTCCTTAACTATCGCTTTGCCCAGCCCGGGCGGACGCACCGCCAGCACATTGGTCGGTGGTATCCGGAGCGCGAGTTCCCCTTCGCCAATCAGGTCATCTTCGATCCGCACACGGAAAAGACCGACGGTCGTCTTGGTCGGTGCGTGACGAGCAACACTTGTCCGAAGATCTTCGAGGTGAACTCTTCGAACGAGTACTGGGTCAAGGCCGGGTCACTCCTGCATACGGACACTCTCGGGAACGATCTGAAGGATCACCGTAACGTCCGGTCTTACCTCTTCTCGAGCCTGCCGCACGGCGCCTTAAGCGGGCCCGGCATCTGCCAGCAGCCGCGGAACCCGGTCGTTCCCAACCCCGGTCTGCGGGCTCTCCTGGTTGCGCTAGACGAGTGGGTCTCCGAGGGTAAGAAGCCGCCTCTGAGCCGTGTGCCGCGGCGCGCGAATGGGACGCTGGTCCCCTCGCTGCCGCAGGAGGGAGTAGGGTTTCCCTTCATCCCGGGGATCACGTACAACGGGCTCCTGACCACTGGTGACCTATTCGACTTCGGGCCCCTGTTCGATCAAGGCATCCTGACGATCCTCCCGCCGGTTCTCGTGGGTTCCCCCTATCCGGTCTTCGTTCCCAGGACCGACTCCGATGGTAACGACATCGCTGGTATCCGCCTCCCAGAGATCGCCGTGCCGCTGGCGACGTACACCGGCTGGGCCTTGCGCGCGGCCGCCTTTGCCGGGGACGACCTGTGTGACGCCTTTGGCCAGAAGATCGATTTCCGACAAACGAGGGCTGAGCGTTTGGCGATTGGCGATCCGCGACTGTCGATCGAGGAACGATACCCGACGCATGAAAAGTATGTGAAGAAGGTGAGACATGCAGCCAAGCTGCTTCGGCATCATCGCCTACTGCTTGACGAAGACGTCGAGCGGTACATCAAAGCGGCGGAGGCAAGTAGCATCGGTAAGTAGTCTGCGCCTGTTCCAAAAACATCAGAGTGCAAGCGTAGCGATGACTTATCACGGGCTGGGCGAGCGCGAGGTAACGCTTGAGTGGCTGGAGCGGGGCTACTGGGAGCGGGAACCGCGGATGGTCTTTCTGAAGGCCGAACCGAAGTGGAATAATCTGCGCTCAGACCCGCGCTTCCAGAATTTGCTGCGGCGCGTCGGCTTCACGCCGTAAGCGGTGTGGTCCGCGAGGAATGAATGCCCAAGGAGAAACTTCCCTTTGAATTGACTGGGACGTTTTTCTACCGGATCATCAAAAGTGCGGGTCACCAACAGAATCACAGATTAGCAGACGCGCGAAAACCTTCAGTTTGTGCTATGAAACTGGTTTGAAGAGAAAGAAGGTAATGCACCTAGCCCCCCTTTGAAGATGCTACGTTGATGCTGCAAACCAAAAATCGAGTTGAACAGGAGCAGAGTTTTATACCCGGTATAAATGTGTTCGGCAGTTTGAGTTGGACACTTCGGCATTCTGGCATGGACAGTCTAAAGCGTTACCGCCGCAGGCGATATCGGCACGATTGTCAAATGATCAGAACTTGCCTGTAGGGCGTCA
>JALZJW010000208.1 GCA_030859565.1 Pseudomonadota bacterium | reverse complement strand
CACCCTGACTCGTCAACATTGCAATAACCTTAACCCAGTCGCAAGAATATAGCTTCCCTCTGGTAGCGGCCGCCGCACTCGCAGGGCTGGCGGCTGGCATCCTCGTTAAACTTTTGAGACCTTTGGAGCGTTCGCGATGCCTACAATAGGGCTGGCCCAGCTTACTCCAGAGGTCCGTGCACGCGGTGTGACGGCATACTCGTCCGGGAATCACGCTCAGGCCAGCGCGCCGGCCGTGAAGCTCTCCCTACCGATTAGGGATCACCTTTGAGAATCTTAAATCGAAATCCCTAGCTCTGTTCCGCCACTATCCTAGCGGCACGCTTCGGTGGCACCGGGTCGGTGTCCGATATTGTGGCAGTGGCGATGGCGTTATGGTCAAATTATCCGCATCGGGTCTCTTAACGCTCAAGCGTTGAACCGAATCCTATTGCGGGCTTTGAGTTCGAGGGATGCAGCGATGAATTACCGTGATCGCATCGTTCTCATCACTGGCGGTAACTCCGGCATCGGTCGGGCGTTTGTCGATCGCTTCGTTGAAGCCGGCGCGCGGGTGTTCACTTGTGGCCGTAATGCGCGCACATTGAGCGAATTGCGTGCGGCGCACCCGGGGATCGATGCCTGGCGTTGCGATATTGCCTCAGCTCGGGAGGTCGATGCTTTGCGCGATCACATCGCAAACGAGTGCGGTCGGCTCGATATGCTGGTGAACAACGCCGGGGTCATGACGCAGGTGCCATTCCGTGACGAAGGTGTTGACGATGCGACCATCGCGCGCGAGATAGAGACGAATCTGACGGCCCCGATCCTCCTCACGCGTCGGTTTTTACCTTTGCTCCGGGAGGGTCGAGAACCGTTGATACTGATGGTCACCTCGGGCTATGCTTTGCTGCCTGCCCGTCGCGCACCTATCTACTCGGCTACCAAGGCCGGTCTACGCGCGTTTACACGCGCCCTTCGCTATCAGCTCGATGGCAGCAGGATCCGTGTAGTTGAAACCTTACCTCCGTTCGTCGATACCCCGCTGACCGCCAATATACGCGGGCGCAAGATGAGCCCGGTGGCGGTAGTGGATGCGACGCTACGTGCGATCGAGCGCGGTCGAGACGAGGTTTTCGTCGGCCAGGTAAGGTATCTCCCTTGGCTCATGCGCCTGGCACCCGGCCTGGCGTCACGCCTTGTGGCCAACTCTTGAGCGGGTTTTGGGGCGATCCTCCTGCAGAGAGGTATCGCCTCCAATAACGCGACAGCGCGCTTTCCTAGGCAGCCTGCATGAAACGGAAAATAGACCGTGCTCCATACGTGATGGCCACTCCACTGCCGGACGCGGAGCCTTCGCCGCCCGAGCCGCTGCCCCGACGCTACTCCTCGCTCCCATTCCCCGCCTATCGTTTTGTCCCTGGGCGCACTCCACATCCAACGCGCAACCCAAGGGGGCATTCCTATGGCATAGATCGATGGGTGGTAGTCTCCTTCGACCCACCCGAGTGGCGCACCTCAACCGCCTACCTCCATGGTGTTGATCTCTTCAACTACGCTTATTGGTGGGAGGCACATGAGGCCTGGGAAGGCCTCTGGATGGCCGCCGGACGGCGGACGCCGAGCGGGCGGTTCTTGCAGGGCCTCATTCAGGTTTCAGTCGCACATCTGAAGTGGTTTCAGGGCCTCCCCGAGCCCGCAAGACGGCTCCTGCGGGAAGGGTTTGCGAGAATGACCCAGTGCCCCACGCCGTTTCTTGGGATTGAGGTCGCGTGCTTCCAGTGCGATGTGGAAGCGTATTTCGCCGGCACTCGCGATCTTCCGCCGGTCATTCAACTGGTTGGTTTTGCCGTTGATGGCTAAGTGCCGCTGATCTTCCTTAAAGTAGAGCCGTATGGAGCATTCGCACCTTGGACCGGAGCCTTCCGGTCATTGATACCCACCCGTTGATCGCGGGGACGGCGGCGCGCCACCCGCGTGGCCAAGCAGATCGGCCAGGCGTGCCGCGAGTACGGGTTCTTCTATATCGTCGGTCATGGAGTGGACGAGGAATTGCCGCAGCGGCTCGAGCGATTGAGCCGCCAGTTCTTCGCACAAGCTATCGAGAGGAAAATCGAGATCCGTTGCTTTCGTATGCAACCTCGGCGATAACTCCTTCCACGATCAGGTGCTAGTTGTCAAACACAACAACGGCACAGACCTCATATTCGGGCTAGCCCTCTGGCGTGAGGCCCAGCACGATGTCGAAGCGCGCGGCGAGCTCGCCGACGCCTGACCCCTCAAGCGGGGCGAAATCCACTATGACCGCACGGCGCGCTTGTGGGTCGTCGATGGCATTGAGGATGCCATCGCGTTCGTTCCCCGGGTGGCCTTGGACATAACACTGAGTGGTCCACTTTCCTCGGCCTTTCATCTTTATGGCAAAGTGGATGTGAGGGGCGGGACGACTGGGGTAGGGGACTGGCTTGATGGTCCGGAAATAGTACTCACCGCTCTGCCCGGTCAGGAAACGCCCGAATCCTTGAAAGCTCATATCGCGCTTCTTCCGGTTGGCGCTACCCGAATGGAGGGTAGACGCCCTGGTTGTCCACCTGCCAGATCTCGACGAGAGCGTTCCTGATGGGGTCCCCATGCACATCGAGGATCCTGCCGCTGAGGTGCGTGACTTCGCCCACTGCGGGCGTTAGGCCATCGTTGATGACAAGTAAGTCATTGTCGGTGTCGAACGGTAGCTTATCCGGGTAGAAGGGCCCCTCGGTCTGCCTCGGCGTCGGCACGAGCGCTTGGGCGCATGCGCCGCGAGCCATCAAAGTCATCACGCCTAGTGTGAGTGTACGTAGAAAGACACGGCGGTTCGGGAGCAGCACAGGATTGCTCATGTCGCGGTGTCCTCGTAGTTGCGTGCGGACCCAAGCATGGAATTGCGGATAGTGGGTATCCACTTCACCCCAACGGCTTCTGGATGTGCCCCCCGTTTGGTGGGAACCGAAGCAACTGACCACAACATGTAGGTTCAGGTGGGGCTAAATGGATACGCACTTTGCGGATAATGGCTGCCTTACAGACCTTAAGCTCGAGCTGTATGCGGCCGCGTCGCCACCAATAATCTAGTTGCGCTGGTATGTCCCGATTAGTTGCACCTGGTCGAGGATATGACCCTGCATTCCGTTTTCCAGTGCTGCCGCAGTCGGTTTGCCGAGGTCGGGCAACACCACATCGAGCGCATAGAGCTTGTGGAAGTAGCGATGGCGACCGATCGGCGGGCAGGGGCCCCCGTAGCCCGTGCGCTTCCAGTCGTTCAACCCCTCGCGTGTGCCGGACGGCAGATCGCGCGGAGGGACCGCCTCCGGGAGCCCGGCGGCGGTCGGCGGAAGGTTGTAGAGCACCCAGTGCACCCAGGTCGTTTTCGGCGCTGCTGGATCGGGGGCGTCAGGGTCGTCGAGGATGAGGGCCAAGCTTTTCGTTTCCGAGGGAATTCCGGTCCAGGCCAATGGCGGTGAGATGTCCTTGCCGTCGCAGGTGTATGCTTGGGGAATGGTGTCGTTGTTGGCGAAGGCCAACGAGGTCAGTGACAGGCTCATGGGCTTTGCCTCCTTCTCAGCCGCCACGCTGTGGGCTACCAGCGTGAGCAGGCACAGCGTGACGATGATGAATCCGATCGCGGACCGATGCATGGAACGTTTCCCTTCCGGCCTTCGGGATTTGCCGGTTGCCATCATAGAACAGTGTGCCGCAGTTCCTCAAGCCAAGGACAAAGTCATGGCGATGGCGGAACGCGTCCTGCAATCCGCCGGCATGCTGCACTTGCCAGCGCAGATCTCTGTAGCGAGACCAATCCAATCAGATCAGCCTCGCATGGCCATCTGTACCGCGGTGTCGGTGTTCCACTCCCTCCCGGACAATCACGCGACGAAGCGGTGCAAGTTGGTAGCATTCCTTTGCGCATAGTTCTGATCGCAATTGGTGAACAGCAGCACCGCGGCACCTTCGGCGGCACTTGAATCGGTTTACCTCTGGAAGCTCGGCTTCGGAGAGATCGTGTCCCTGCGATCGCTGGCTTTTTCTGTTCCATCAGCAGCAGCGGCCACGAACAGTTGCGAATGGGTTGACCGTTAGCTCTAAACTTAAACTGTCCCTGAAACTATGCGAAGGCAGCGCTATGCTGAGCTTCACGCTTATCTGGGCGACACCGTATGGTAGACTCTAACTTACGTCGTCGGAATTTTCGGCTAGAGTGTCTGCTCTTCCGCTCTACGGGTTGTTGTGATTAGGTAACCATCTGAGATTGTGAGGCCCGAGTGATGGATCAAAGCAGGCGTTCACCTGCTATTACCCACTTGTCCTGGGGAAGGATGGAAATGGACGGTTATGCTCCATTCAAGGACGCCAAGGTTTATCCCGGTGGCGCCAGAGAGTGGGACTGGCGTGAAACAGGGACCCATCATGTACCCGGCATTCAACCGGCCGATGTGCAGGAATTAGTGGATAACGGTGCCGAGGTCATCGTCCTTTCAGAAGGGATCCTGAACTACTTGCGGGTGTGTCCCGAAACACTACGGCTCCTCGAACAGAAAGGGATCACGACGCACGTACTTCCGACTGAGAAGGCCGTCAGCCTTTACAACCGGTTGTGCGAAAAGGAACGGGTCGGTGGCCTGTTCCATTCCACGTGCTGAGTGAGAAGGGATAAAGAACAGGGGTGACATCGAATTATCCTTCTTTTGCGCCAACTTGGAACTCAACTTACCGATCCCCTAGCCCGCATTTCTCACCAATGTGTCGATACATGAGCTAAAGGCATTGATGAGGACATCAGAAAAGAAGACCGCTTGAATTAGCCGCTGCGGT
>JALZJW010000207.1 GCA_030859565.1 Pseudomonadota bacterium | reverse complement strand
TTACTCGATTTGTCCTGTTGGCGTCTCGACCGCAGCGGCTAATTCAAGCGGCCTTCTTTTCTGATGTCCTCATCAATGCCTTTAGCCCATGTATCCACACATTGGTGAGAAATGCGGGTTAGTGTATTCACACGGCTTGCCGGTGTACCACGTCCCCATATCCCCTGTTGAACGGATCGGATGGCCCTGATCGAAGATCGGCTCAAGCGCCTCGGTGTTCTCGAAGCGGATAGCCTCCCAGATATGCTGGACCACGCGGGTAATGTTAAGCGTAATGATCAGGCGGCGCTTGAACTCATCCTGATGGAAAAGCGCCGGGACAATGCTGATCTTGCCGGAGCCGATGAACTGCTCGACCAGGCGGACGAGTTGGGCGAGCAGGAACTCCTTGCTCCCCTTCCAGCCCTTTTTCATCTGATCGTAAACATCCCGCGCTGTCTCGAAGACGATCTTCTGCATGCGGAATTCGCGCGCCAGGCTTTCCAGGTCGATCTCGGCGATCTTGGTAACATCCGGCTTGCCCTCCAGGATGGGGGCAAGCTCGGCCAGCTTTGCGGTCTGGCCAGCGTTTAGCTCCAGGGCCTTCGCCTTGTCCAGATCGAGGATCAGGCGCGGACGGTACACATGGTCAATGCGGATGATATTGGGCCACCGGATCGCATACTCCGCTTTGTCGGAAACAGGCTCGATCGCCGTCTTCGGTGGCGGGGGTGGCGGGGGCGGTCCGTCCCCTCCTTCATGCGGCAGGAAGGTAAACGGCACGCCGAAGATGTTCACGTATTCTGGATCGAAGAGACCCGTCTCGGGATTGATCTCGTAGGCGGTACGCCGTAACCCCCGGCCTACGACCTGCTCGCACAGAAGCTGGCTGGTGAAGGCGCGCAGGCCCATGACGTGCGTGACGGTCTTGGCATCCCATCCTTCCGAAAGCATCCCCACGGATATGACGTTTTGAATCTGCTCGCCGGGCTTGCCTGCCTGCCCGACGGTATCTACTTGTTGGCGCAAAAGCTCGGCCTGCTGCTTCTTGGTCAGCTTGCGTTCTGTCCCGCTGCTCTCCTCTGCCCCCTCATCCTCACCATTGACCTGCGCCAGCGGCTCCTCGGAGGCCTCGGCTTCATCGAGCACCCGCGAATCGATGTGCAAGGTTCGCACGGGATCGCACAGCTCCTGGATCAGGATCTTCTTGCGGTCAAAGGCATGCTTGATGCGGGCGGCGGTCTCCGTGCGGTTGGCCACGGTGATCATCACCGGCGGCGTCCTGAAACCGGCATTCTTCCACGTGCGGGCTGCTTCCTTCCAGTCAAAGCCGAGAAGGTAATAACCGTTGAGCACCAGATCGGGCAGCGGTTCTTCCGGCTCCGCCGGGCGGTTCAGATCGTCCTTCACTTCCGCATCGTTGTAGATGTGATAGAGGCGTGATTTGTAGGTCTTCGCGTCGGGAATGGCATCATCGCGCACCACGACACGGGGGGTTTTCACAAGGCCGGATTCAATCGCGTCATTGAGGCCGAAGTCGCTGACGATCCAGCCAAACAGGGCTTCCTCAGAGCTTTTCTTGCCCGATGGCGCAAAAGGTGTCGCGGAAAAATCGTAAGCCATTAACACGCCCCGCGTCCGGTGGATGCGGTCAAGGCCACCGATCCATTTGGTGGCTTCCTCGATCTCGTCCTTGGAAACGCCCTTCACCTTGGATTCCGCCGGAACCCGCCAGGCGTGGTGGGCTTCATCGTTGATAACCAGAATATTGCGGGCATTGGCCATGTCCCCCAGCACGTCCCGGACATAGGCTTCATCGCTCTTGGCCCCGCGCTTGTCCACGCTGCGCCGCTTCCCGATCTTCTCCTCGCTGTTCCAGTTGAGCGCATGCCAGTTGCGGACGATCAACCTGCCCTCGCGCAGGCGGTCGAGCAACGCGCCGGGAACGATGCTGAAGGCCTCGTAATAGCTTGCGGGGTTGGATGCTTCCAGAACCGCCAAGCGGCTCTTGACGGTCAGCCGGGGGCCACCACCAGCACGTTTTTGGAAAAGCGCGTGTCCTGCGGATAGGTCGCTTTGTTGAGGCACTGCCAGGCAATGACCATCGCCATGACGACGGTCTTGCCTGTTCCGGTCGCCATCTTTGCGCACAGCCGTGTAAATTCGCCGCCGTCGGCCGGGACAGCGATGCCCACCTTCTCGGCGGCCGGGCCTTCAGTCAGCCAGATCAGGGTTTCCGCCGCTTCGAGTTGGCAGAAGAAAAACCGCCGGGTCTCGTACTCTTCGGGATTCGTCCAATGCTCCAGAAGGCGCTTGGTAATGCCGGTGACGCCGGGGTAACCGGCCTTGCGCCATGCCTCGATACGGGGACGGATCTGGTTGACCAAGGGGATCTCGACGAACACGCCGGGATCATCGAAGGACCGGGAGCTTTCCGAGGCTACGTAACCGGCGGGCCTGCGCTCGCCCTCGACCAGCGTAAAGGAACGGTTCTCCCGGTTATACCGCCAGTAGCGTTGTGGCTCCTCGTAGGGAGAATTGATGATCAGGCGATCTATCGAGGTCTGTTCCATCAGCTAAGCCCGATCACCTTGAGGCTTTCGATCCCCCGGTCGTCAATGATCTTGACCGCCGCCCGCCGGTGATCGCCGGCAGAAAACGGCAGGGACACCGTGCCGTGATAGGCCTCGATCAGCCCCTCGTCAATCTCTGCCTTGAGGTTCTTGGCCAGCTTCGCCCATCCGTCCTTATCTCCCGCCATCGGGAAAAAGACCTGACGCGGAAAGACGCTGCGCCCGTCATAGTCGGGGTCGAGCATCCACATGGCGATCTTGCCCGCGCCGCCGGATTCGATCTCTCCGGTCCGGGTGTTGTAGTAATCAAAGCCGTTCACCGTAACGCGATATTTCCCGGCGTCTTCGCCCTTACGGATCTCCTCCAGTGAAACATCGGGCTGGCCGATCAGCCAGAAACTCTCGTTGCTGGCACGTTTCTTCTTGAGGTCTTCGGTCAGAAGGTCGGCGTTCATCTGCGCTTTCAGCAACGTCACGCCCGGCCAGTTGGTTTCGTCAATGTCCTTGGAGGCCTCGGGGTCGAACTGGAAGGCGGCGAAGACGATCATCTTCGGCTTTGGGACAAGCTGCTGCGCCTCCTCGATGGCAAGGGCAACCTGGCGCTGTTCGAGCGGCGCATGGTCGGGGCCGAAGGACACCACCGCGCGCTGCGGCTTGTCCTCCTTCGTCTCGGCGTCGGCATGAAGCCAGCGTGTGCCCGCCAGCGCCTCCACGCGGGAGAATTCGATCCGCTGCCCGCCCTTGCCGCGTATGCCGGTTCGCAGCAGTTCGTCGCGCCAGTCGCCCTGCCTGCGCGTCTCCCCTATCCTTGCTATCGCTGCGTCCGCTTCATAGTCACCCGGCGCTTCCCTGACCTCATCTAGAGGCTTGACCGCCGGGGCGGGCACGGCTTCCACGGTGAAGGGGCCGGTCACGCGGGTCTTTTTCCTGTCGATCAGAGGCTGATCGTAGAGCGTTTCCTGATCGGCGTATTTGCGGATGGCGGCGTCGATCTGCTCGCGGGTCATGCCCTCGCGGATTTCGGGGTTGTTGGCGATGGATTTCAGGGTCACGTGGGGGACGGTCTTGTATTTGAACCCGCTTGCAATGCCTTCCTTGGGGTGGGCCAGTTCGTAATAGTCGAACACCGCCGTCATCAGCCGCTGCTTGGCGAGGGCCAGAGCGACGCGGGAGGTATCGCAGGTGATCCACCGTCGGCCCCATTGCTCGGCGACATAGGCCGTTGTCCCTGATCCGCAAGTGGGGTCGAACACAAGATCGCCTGGGTCAGTGGTCATTAAGATGCAACGCTGGACTATTTCCGGGTTGGTCTGCACTACATAGATAGGATTGGGGGCCCCGCCTAAGCCGTCCCACCAGTTCGAGATTGGCTTGTAACCGAAGTCATTGAGATAACGCTTGTAGTTTAGATGTCCACGTCCAGCTACAAGCCGTTTAGCCCACTTGAGGCGATCCATCCCGCTTGGCGAGCCATTGGGCGTACGCGTTGTGGTCTTCCAACAGAGTCCCGGTTTTAGTCGGAATACTTGCCCACTAAACTCAACCGGATCACTTTGATTGCGGCGTTCGCCGCCACTGGTGAGTTGCTCGCCTGGATAAAACATACGAGCGTCAGGCCAGTCGCGGAAAAGCTGCAATGGACGCGTTCGGTAGTCGATTAACTCGTCCCTATTCTGTGGGAATGGTACCGCATCAATAGTGAACTCACGACCATCTGCTAACTCAACACAGTTGAAGCGTCGAAGCGTCTCTGCGTCGAGTTCGCGCTTCTCGAACATTGGTCGAAACTTGATCTTCCCGCTGTCCCGCGGGCTTTTGCTATACCAAACGAGATAGTCGTTGACAGGGTCCATGAGCCCCGATTTTTGACTTCCTTTTTTCTTTACTGGAATCGTGACAACGTGGCACCGTATTCCAAACACGTCATCCATGATATTTCGCACGATGTGTAGGTTCTCGTCGGAGATCTGCACGAAACATGATCCGCTTTCATGCAAGAGATCTCGTACTAACAACAAGCGGTCGCGTAGGTACGCGAGATAAGAATGGATTCCGAGCTCCCAAGTGTCGCGGAAGGCTTTTATATTCTCAGGCTCATGGGTAAGGTCTTCATCTTTGTCGCCTTCGGCCACTGCGCGTTTGTTCACAAATGGCTGAAAATTGGAGCGATAGCTGATGCCGTAGTCAGCTATAACAAAGAGGCGAGAATCCTCAGAATATGGGATGGCAATAGCCAGCAACCCATAACGCAGGAGGTATTCTCGCCATGAAGAAGCGTAACTATCGTGCTCAGAAAGTCAACGAGAT
>JALZJW010000206.1 GCA_030859565.1 Pseudomonadota bacterium | reverse complement strand
TTCTTACCCACGCAGCGGCCGCTGACCGTTCCGGCGTGGCGCAACGAGCTATCCGGAAAGGACTGGCATGGTATCGCTTATGTGATCCGACCTGAATCAGAGCAAGTGGCCAAGCCGCGTGAAGATATCGAGGCACTACGAGCCCAGGAAGATCACAAGCGGCACGCTGCGGAACGCACCAACGAAGAGGAGCGGACCGTCAAGAAGCTCCTCGACCTCGCGCGCACCGCCATAAACGAACACCATCTGCAGACGGCTCAGACCAGGCTCGATGAGACCGCCGGAATCGCACCGAAATCGGAAGCCGTAGCCAACCTTCACGACGAGCTCAAGGCGCGCGAGACCGCGGTCGTACAGCAACGCCTCGTGGAAGAGACGCGGCACCTACAGGCCGAAGAGACCGCGAACAAGTTAGTTGCGCTTGACCGCGGTCGGACGGGCAACCCGGCACGGCCTGCCGTTGCAGGGAGGGGGGACGGGAAAATTGAGAGCATCCCGGCGTTAGATCCGTCATTACAACCGGCGGATGTTCCGGTGAACACTCCGATAACGAACGACCGAGTAAGGAGCGCGGTCGATCCCTCCAATGAAACGGCGGGCGGCAGTCCCCCCGAACGGGGGGTGCGACGACGGCACCGCGGCAAGTGGCTCGGGTACTCTGCCGCGATCGCAGGGATAGTGGGTCTGGGGTTCTCCTTGGCGTGGATGCGTCCGGGTTCGTTTGCTATCCTTTACGATGCCGCAGACGAATGGCTTTCAGGGAACCTCTTTCGCGAGGATGCAACCGAAACCATACCCAAGCCGGCGGCCCAAGTACTCGCACCGGAGCGGCTCGCGCCGGAGAGTCGGGCACCAGGCCGTGAGGATCCAGCCGGAGAGCCCACCCTTTTCCAACCGCGCTTGGATCAGGAGCAATGGGACGCGGCTCGGGCCCGGCTCGATGAGGCCGCCGGAAATGCACCGGAATCGGAAACCGTAGCCGGCCTTCGCGACGAGCTCGAGGCGCGCGAGACCAGGCAAGTATCGATCCGAGAGGCCGCCCCCTCGCGCGTTCGTGTGAGACCGGGCGAGACCGTGCGGTTTTATACCGAGTATTCTCTAACCCTTCCGGCGAGCGACAAGGAAGCTCATGTGAAAGCCACCTGGGTGTTGCTGAGAGACGGCCGGAAGATCGGGCGAGAAGGTATCGACAATCGATACGCAAGGGCAGGCATCAATACCGCGCTAACCGAGCTGACATTACCCCCCCGGACCGCATCCGGGCAATACACCGTCGAGCATCGGGTGCAGGTGGGTGATAGCTTCGCTGTGGCGCACTCGCATTTTGTCCTAGCGCAGTAATGCGGCCCTGGCCTCCGCGTCATACACGGTTGCGGCGGCGGGCGTGGAGCGCTGGCGGGCGAGCAGCGTATAGGCCGTCGGGATCACGAACAGGGTCAGCAGCGTCCCGAGCGACAATCCGCCGACGATAACCCAGCCGATGGGTTGGCGGCTCTCGGCACCGGCGCCTACCGCCAAAGCCAATGGCGCGGCGCCGAGGATCATCGCGAAGGTGGTCATCAGGATCGGCCGTAACCGCAACCCCGCCGCCTCGATCACGGCATCGAGCCTAGCGTGCCCCCGGCCCTGAAGCTGGTTAGCGAACTCCACGATCAAGATACCGTTCTTCGTTATAAGCCCGACCAACATCACCAATCCGATCTGGCTGTACACGTTGAGCGTGCCGCCGGAGGCCTTGAGCGCCAACAGCGCGCCGGCGACGGCAAGCGGTACGGTCAAGAGGATGATCAAGGGATCGATAAAGCTCTCGAATTGAGCCGCCAAGACGAGGTAAATGAATATTAGCGCCAAGCCAAAGGTCGTATACAAGGTCGTGCTGGACTCACGAAACTCCCGTGATTGCCCGTCAAGATCGGTACGTGCCGCCGGCGGCAAAACTTCCTTGGCCGCCTCTTCCAGGAACCGTAGCCCATCGCCTAATGAATATCCGGGAGCTATGCCGGCGCTTATAATTGCCGCGCGCCGCCGATTGAAGTGATTGAGCGCCACCGGAGCGACGGTCTCCGTCACGGCAACCACGTTGTCGAGCTGCACCAACTGGCCGGCCCCGCCGCGCACATAGATCGACGTCAGATCGTCCGGCGTTCTACGCTCGGCATCCGCGACTTTGACGATGACGTCGTACTGCTCTCCCTCCCGCTTGAAGCGCGTGATCTGGCGGCCGCCGAGGAGAGTTTCGAGCGTACGGCCGATCTCCGCCACCTCGACGCCGACGTCCGCCGCCTTGTCGCGGTTGACCGCTATCCGCAACTGAGGTTTGTTAAGCTTAAGATCAACGTCAAGATTCACGAGCCCAGCAAACTGCTGCGCTTTGTTGACGAGGGCATCCACCAAGGTTTGCAGCTCGGCATAGGAATTCGCCTGTACCACGAGTTGCACCGGCCGGCTGGCAAAGCCTTGGCCGAGCGAAGGGGGATTGCTCGGGAACGCCAAGACGCCAGGCAAGGAAAAGAGCTTGGGCTGAAGTGCCGCCGCAATTTCCTGCTGGCCGAGCGTGCGTTCCGACCACGGCTTGAGGTTAATAAAGGCCAAGGCCGAGTTGACCGGATTGGGCCGCTGGAGGCCCGGGGCGACGACCATGAAATACCCCTTCACCTCGGGGATCTCGCTGAGAATGTCCTCGATCCGTCGCGCATAGCGGTCGGTGTAGGCCATCGTAGCGCCTTCCGGGGCGCTGACGCTAGCGATGATGATGGATCGATCCTCAATCGGCGCGAGTTCCGATTTGAGTTCGGTAAACAGAACCGCGCTCATGGCCGCGACGGCAAGCACCCCAAGCAAGATCATCCACCTGTGCCTCAATGCCGCGGTTAGAACCTTGCGATAGGCCAGCGTCAGACTCGCCAACCAGCGCTCGGAAGCCGTATATATCCAGCCGTGCGCCGACCGGGCCACGAGCATCTTGGAGCACATCATCGGCGTCAAGCTCAAGGCCACGAACCCTGAGACGATCACGGCCGCCGATACCGCCAAGGCGAATTCCCGAAACAACCTGCCGGTGTTGCCGCTCATATACGCGAGCGGGGCAAAGACGGTGGCAAGCGTCAAGGTCATCGCGATCACCGCGAAGGCGATCTCGCGGCTGCCCTCGAACGCCGCCTTCATCGGCGCCACACCCTGTTCGATACGGCGATAGATGTTCTCCAGCATGACGATGGCATCATCGACGACCAATCCAATGGCCAGAACGAGCGCTAGCAAGGTGAGCACATTGACCGTGAACCCGAAGGCATAGATAAAGATAAAGGCCCCGATGAGCGACACCGGGATAGTGACGAACGGAATGATCGTCGCGCGCACCGAACGCAGAAACACGAAGGTCACCGCCAGGACCAGCAGCAAAGCCTGCCCCAACGTGGAAAACACCTCTTCGATCGAGCGTTCTATGAACAGCGCGCTGTCAAAGGCCACACGCAGTTGCATTCCGGGCGGCAGGCTGGCGGTGATCGCGGGCAGCTCGCTCTTAACCGCTTGCGCCACCTCCAGGGTATTGGCGGTGGATTGCTTGACAACCCCGAGCCCCACGGCCGGCTTCCCGTTAACGCGCACGGCGTTGCGATCATCCTCCGCGCCGAGCTCGGCGCGCCCAACGTCCCGCAAGCGCACCGGGTAACCATCGACCTCACGGATAATCAGTTGATTGAACTGCTCGGGCGTGCGTAAATCTGACTCGGTCAGTACCGAGAATTCGCGCTCGCGGCTCTCGATGCGGCCCGCCGGGATCTCGACATTGCGTTGATTCAAGGCGTCTTCGATATCCTGGGGCGATAACTCGTAGCCCGCGAGCCGCGCCCGGTTCAGCCAGATCCGCATGGCATAGCGGCGCTCTCCGCCGATGATGATGCTGGCGACGCCCCGCAATGATTGCAACCGATCCGCGACATAACGATCGGCGAAATCGGTGATCTCGAGCGCCGTGTGCCGATCGCTGAAAAACGCCAGCCAGATAATGGCTTGGTTATCCGCATCGACCTTCGAGATAACAGGTTCATCCACTTCGCGCGGGAGCTGATCGCGCGCCCGTGAAACTCTGTCTCGCACATCGGCCGCCGCGGCATCCGGATCGCGATCGGGTTGGAAGGTGATACTGATCTGGCTGACCTCCTCGCGGCTGACGGATTTTAAGGTTTTGATTCCCTCAAGGCCCGCGACCGAATCCTCGATCGGCCGGGTGACTTGGCTTTCGATGACTTCGCTCGAGGCGCCTGGGTAGACGGTGCGCACCGTCATCGCCGGCGCATCGATGTCGGGATACTCGCGCACGGGCAAGCGCTCGTAAGCCATGAGCCCCAGCAACACCACCACCAGGCTCATGACCGTGGCCAGCACGGGACGGCGGATCGAGAGATCGGAGAGGACCACGGGAAAGCTACCCGGCGGCTGGCTCGGCGCCGCGGGTGTCGGACCAGTCCGTGGCTTCTATCGGGACGCCGTCCTGGAGCTTGGCGTAGCCCTCCGTCACGACGATGTCGCTCACCTCTAGGCCCGCGGTGATTTCGACCTCTCCGGGGACACGCGTTCCGGTGGTGACCTGGGTCAGCACGGCTTTACCGCCGACCGCGCGATATACGAACTGGCCGCTTGCCATCGGCACCAGGGCCTGTTCCGGCACCCACAACGCGTCCTCCCGCACCGACAGGATGAGGCTGGCGCGGGCGAACATGCCGGGCCGTAACTTGAGGTGCTGATTGGGGATGCGGCCCCGGACCCGCAGGCTACGGGAGGCTTCATCGACGCGCGGGTCGACGGCGTAGATCTCACCCTCGAAGACAGCCTCCGGGAAAGCTTCGACTTCAACGACGATCCGCTGGGCCGGCCGCACCTGAGC
>JALZJW010000205.1 GCA_030859565.1 Pseudomonadota bacterium | reverse complement strand
CACGCCGCCGCCGCCGCCGCCGAAACCAGTTGAATTACCCGAGACGGTGCTGTGGGTCAGGGTGGCCGTACCGCTGTTGGACACGCCGCCGCCGACGGCCTCACCAGCGGAATTACCCGAGACGGTGCTGTTCGTCAGGGTGAGTATACCGCTGTTGTACACGCCGCCGCCGCCAGGGAAATAAGGGATAAAATCGAGCGCGTTTATCCCCCCGCTCACCATGGTGCTATCGAGCGTCAGGTCCCCGCTGCTGGCCACGGCCAGAATACGAAACTCCGGCGCACCACTCTCCCGCCGGATCGTGCTGTTACGGCCCCGGATAGTGACGGTCGAGGTGATGAGCGGCAGTCCCGTGGGGCCATGGGTGGTATTGTCGAGTGCCGTGAGCGATTGCGTGCTCCCGGTTGGCAACACAATCGTGTCGGCCCCGTTCCCCGCGGCGCAGCCGCCTGCGGCGGCGTCGGTGTTAGCGGAGGTGATGGCATCGACCAAGGTGCACGTCGTGCCATCGACATTGATGGTCGCGGCCAGCGCCGGCGCTTGACCCAAGGCCAGGAGCAGGGCGAGCGCAGAGAGCGAGCGCCGCCACTGCCGTTGCAACTGCCGCCGCACCCGGCGCGGCAACTGGCATAGCTGCCGATAGTAGCCTGAATAGCGAGGATAGAGATCCGCTGTCGGGCCCCTCGCCAGGCGCCTTAGTCCGGGGGTTTCGCGGGCTTCGGCGAGTTGGGCTTGAAAACTGGTCCGTATCTCGGAGTCCGCGGTGGAATTGACGGATGGCTGCGCCATGGGATCCTCCTGGTTGGTCGGGAATAAGAATTTAAAAGCCCTTTTGCCTCGGGAGCGAAGATACGACTGAACCTGTTAGGTGTCAAACACGCGCAATCCAGATCCCGGGGTCAGCGTAAGAATTCCTACATCGACAGTACCGTCGAAAAAGGCAGTACGTTTCGCTGCGATTTTCCCGGCGATCTCATCACACCGCCGCCCGCGGAAACCGCAATTGAATCCTTAGAATCGTATTAGGGGTTCTACCGGTGCTTTGCGGCCTTTTCGTCGAGCTTCGTCCACCGCTCGAAGCTTTCCGCCAGTTGCCGTTCGATCTCTTCGGTCCGCTTGCGTTCGGCCTTGATCTGTTCGGCGCCTCGCTTGTGGTAATCGCCACGACTCATACCCATGGTAAGTTCGTGCTGCTCGCGCTCGAGCGCTTCGATCTCGGCGGGGAGCTGTTCGAGCTCGCGGGCCTCTTTGTAGCTCAGCTTGACGCGTGAGGCATTCGGCCTCACCCCGTCTCTCTCCCGGCCCTCTCTCACCGGGGCCGGAGAGAAAACGGAGGGCACGGACCGCTGGCTGAGCCAATCGCTGTAGCCGCCGGCGTATTCCTGCCACTTGCCGTTGCGCTCGGCCACGAGCGTTTGTGTAACCACGCTGTCGAGAAAGGCGCGGTCGTGACTCACAAGCAGCAGCGTCCCGGGGTAGCTCTGCAGCGTGTCTTCGAGCATCTCGAGCGATTCGATATCTAGGTCGTTGGTCGGTTCGTCGAGCACCAGTACGTTGGCGGGACGCGCGAACAGGCGCGCGAGCAGCAAGCGGTTGCGCTCACCGCCGGAGAGCATTTTTACGGGTGCCTGGGCGCGCTGCGCCGGAAACAGAAAGTCGGCAAGGTAAGTCATCACGTGCTTGCGTTCGGCGCCGATCCGCACCCAGTCGGAGCCTGGGCTGATGCTGTCGAGCAGCGTGCGTTCGGGGTCGAGCTGCTCGCGCATCTGATCGAAGTACGCCACCTGTAGATTGATGCCGAGTCTCACTTCGCCGGCGTCCGGCGTCATTTGGCCGAGGATGAGCTTGAGCAGTGTGGATTTGCCGGCACCGTTCGGGCCAATGAGTCCCAGGCGATCGCCCCGCTGGATATGCAGTGACAGGTCGTGAACGATCGTTCTCTCGCCGAAGCGTTTGCTGACGCCGGTCAGTTCCGCCACCAGTTTGCCCGAGCGCTCGCCCGCAGCGAGCGTGAGTTTGACGTTTCCGAGACGCTCGCGCCGGGCCGCGCGCTCGCGCCGCAGTTGTTCGAGCCGGCGCACGCGGCCTTCATTGCGGGTACGGCGCGCCTTGATGCCTCCGCGGATCCACACCTCTTCTTGCGCCCAGAACTTGTCGAACGTGCGATGGGCGACGCTTTCGGTTGCGAGCTGATCGGCCTTGCGGCGCTCATACGCCGCAAAGTTGCCGGGGTAGGAGCGCAGGAGCCCGCGGTCGAGCTCCACGATGCGATTGACCACCCGATCGAGAAACGCGCGGTCGTGCGTGATGACGATGGCGGCCGGACCCTTCAGCACCAGGTCTTCGAGCAAGGTGATGCCGTCGATATCGAGATGATTGGTCGGCTCATCGAGCAGCAGCAGATCGGGTTGGCGCGCGAGTGCGAGCGCAAGTGCCGCCCGCTTACATTCGCCGCCCGACGCGGTGTCGGGCGCTTGCGCCGGATCGATCCCAAAGCGATGCAGGTACCCCAAGAGCCGGGCTTCCAGGCGCCAACGCTCGCGCTCGTCGTGGATACGGTTGAACTCGCCGCGGATGGCGAGGCTTTCGCGCAGGCACGAGGAGAGCGGCAGTTCCGGTTCCTGCTCGACGAGTACCACGCGCAGGCTGTCCTGGCGCTTGAGCTCGCCGTCATCGAGCGCCGCGAGTCCGGCGATTACCTTCAAAAGCGATGACTTACCGGTTCCATTGCGGCCGATGAGTCCGATGCGCTCGCCTTCCAGCACCGTGAGGCCGGCGCGATCGAGCAGAGGATGCAGTCCGTAAGCGAGCTCTGCGTCGAGGAGGGTGAGGAGTGCCATGAGCCCTACAGCAGCCGCTTCAATTCACGCACCGCCGGCTTGTCCTTGCTGTTGTGAGAGAGGAAAACGTTGTGTTTGAAATCCCCGGCCGGCACGCTGGGCATACTCATGCTCCTCATAGATAGAGCAGTAGATCGATGCCGACACCCATGACGTATGGCGGAACCATGGCTGCGCTCTGCCTAACGGAGGTGAAGGGCGGTTGGGGCGGCAAACGTATCGTGACCCTTAATTTATGATCTCGGTTAATCCAAAAGGGTTTGCAATCGGGCGAGGACATCATCGATCACGCAATCCGGCGCGTCCTCTACAAACCTTGCCGCGCGTGCGACATAGTCGATAGTTCTCAGCTGGTTGCACATCACAACCCCTTGCGTTTCCGTGCCTGTGTTCATCAATGATACGGCGAACCCGGCAAATCGCGCCTGATTGCCGCCCTGCGTGACCGGACAAACAAGTACCAGTCCGGACCTATTAAATTCTTTGTCGGACACCACCAGAACCGGCCTCAATCCTTGCTGTTCCTTACCCGCGACTGGGTTCAGATTAACGTGCCAAATCTCGCCCCGGCCAGGTATGCGCATCAGGGTTCCTCTGCGCCGACGGCGGGTGTGTCAAGCCATTCTCTTTCTTCTGTGCTGATAGGTTGCGACAGGTCGCACTGCGCCATCAGTTCGGCGAGGGCATAGCGTGGTTTTTTCTTGGGCTCAACAACCAGTTTCCCGTCCTGGACATCGATATTCACTTGCGAACCGGATTGTAAATGCACCAAATCTAGTATGCGCTTAGGGATGGCCATGACAACCGAACCGCCCACACTGCGAAGGGTTGCAATCGGCATGATGAGACCTCTCGATTTCTTGAATTACACTAAAGTATAACTTTGCGGGCAGGGTTTGTAAATAAACACTCGACTCCCCGTCCCACGTGCTCTTCGATACAAAGAGGTGTCATCGACTACAAATGCTCCGCCCGGGTCAAAATACCCGACCAGCCGGACGCAAAGCATCCGAGCCCCGCAAGCACTCGCGGAGATTTAGAAATCCAATGCCATTTTTCAACGGATCACCTGACCCCGATCTAGGTAGGGTGACGTAAGTCAGCGACATATGGCATAATAAAAACCGTCAATTGTCGTAGGAGCGCTGGAACATGTCAGTCAGCCGTCAGCAAACAGCACCTAACACCGAGCCGAACACGGCTCCCATTGAGACCCCTTTCAAGCAGATCGCCAGTCTGCTGGGCGGGCGTCAGGTATTAAAAAAATCAATCACGTCGAAGCTCGACGTGCACGAAGTCATTGTTAAAGGCATCCCCGGCCGCGCATTGAAATACATGATTGCTCACGCGAAAATCATGAATGCCGCGGACGTGCTACGTGCCGTTGGGGTCAGCGTTCGCACCGTCCAGCGCCGCATGGCAACTTCACGGAAACCGCTGAGCCGAGAACAAAGCGGCCGAGCTTGGAAGTTCGCCGAAGTTCTCGCCAAAGCGACAGAGGTGTTCGGAAGCCAAGCAGAGGCCGAGACGTGGTTAGCTGCCCCGGCCATGGCACTGGATCAGCGACGCCCCATTGATCTGCTGTCCTCGCCTGCCGGCGTGGAGATGGTCGAACAACTGCTCGGCCGGCTTGAATACGGTGTCTACACATGACACCAGTGCCCGCCCCGCTGGGTGGCGCCGCGTTAATCGCATGGCGATTGGATCAGAAGAAGTTCGGAAAAGCCTGGGACCACGGGGAAGGTGCACGCCAGCAGGGCGGACGATGGAATTCGCGGGGCAGGCGAGTCGTGTACTGCTCGGTGGACCCCGCCACGGCGATCCTGGAAGTTGCGGTGCATAAAGGGTTCAAGACCCTTGACACGGTACCGCACGTACTGACGTCAGCCCTCATCACCGATCCGCGTGCCGTTTACATAGTGCAGCCAATTAGGGTGCCCAACGCCAATTGGATGAGACCAGGGTTTCCGAGCGCTGGCCAACAGGCCTTCGGCGATGCTTTGCTCACGGCCCATTCCTTCGTGCTTATTCCGAGCGCGGTGTCGACACACAGTTGGAATCTG